>NZ_JAQKGV010000012.1 GCF_028617075.1 Rubrobacter calidifluminis
GAGGGGGGGCGGTCGGTTCCGGAGGTGGTGCTGTGCGCGGGGTAGTGGTGGCGCTGGGGAATTTCGATGGGGTACATCTCGGGCACAGGGCCGTGATCCGGGCGGCGGCAGAAGAAGGAGCCCGGCTGGGTATACCCGTTTTCGCAGCCACCTTCTGGCCGCATCCGAGGGAGGTGCTCTCACCTGGGGGGGGACCTCCGCTGCTGACCACGCTCGAGCAGAGGAAGGAGCTTCTGCTCGGGTGTGGTGTCGACGAGGTGCGGGTCGTGAAATTCGATTCCGGGATGGCGCGCAAGAGTCCCCGGGAGTTCGTCGAAGAGGTTCTCCTCGGCGAGCTCGGGGCGTGCGTCGTCGTCGTGGGGGAGAACTTCCGGTTCGGGCACCGGGCGGCCGGGAGCACGGAGGATCTGAAGGAGCTCATGCGCAGGAGCGGGGGCCGGGTACGGGTGGTCGGGCTCGAGCGGGGTGATGGGGAGAGGGTGAGTTCGACCAGGATCAGGGAGTTGATCGCACGCGGGGAGGTACGGGAGGCGGCTCGGCTGCTCGGACGGCCGCATGCGGTCAGGGGAGAGGTGAGGGAGGGCGAGAAGCGCGGACGGAAGATAGGATTTCCGACTGCCAACGTGGTCCCCGACGCCCAGGTCGCCGTTCCGGCCCGGGGCGTGTACGCCGGGTTCGTCAGGGTGGAGGGAGAAGAGCACGCCGCCTGCACCAACGTCGGGGTGGCCCCCACCTTCGGCGGCCGGGTCGTACGCGTGGAGGCCCACATCCTGGATTTTCAGGGTGATCTCTACGGCAGAACGGTGGACGTCGCCTTCGACGAGAGGATAAGGTCGGAGAGGCGCTTCTCGGGCGTAAAGGAGCTCAGGGCCCAGATAGCGACCGACGTGCACAAAGCCCGCGAGATACTCCAGGGCAAGACGTTTTGATGCATGTGTTAGCATATGGGGTGTAGAAGATTCGATAGGTTTGAATGTAAGAGAAAGAGACGAAAAGCTTGAGAGGTAGAAGTTGGCGGTAGTCGAGGACAAGCAGAGGATCATAGAAGAGTACCGGACGCACGAGGAGGACACCGGATCCCCCGAGGTGCAGGTCGCGATACTGACGCAGCGGATCAACCACCTGACCGAGCATCTGCGCACCCACAAGCACGACTATCACTCACGCCAGGGTCTACTGAAGATGGTCGGTAAAAGGCGCCGGCTTTTGAACTACCTGGCGAGGAACGACATCGAGCGTTACAGGTCGCTGATCAGCAGGCTCGGCCTACGGCGGTAGAGGCCCCTTACAGACACCGGTAAAGAGGAGAATAAGTGAATATGCGTCTAGAGATACCGGTCGGCGACAGGACGCTGGTGCTCGAGACCGGCAGGCTCGCCCGTCAGGCCGGCGGCGCGGTGACGGCCAGGCTGGGGGACACCATGGTTCTCTCGACCGCCACCCGCTCCAGGGAGCCGAGGGCCGGGGTGAGTTTCCTGCCACTCTCGGTCGACATAGAGGAGAGGATGTCCTCCGCGGGGAAGATCCCCGGAGGGTTCATAAAGCGTGAGGGGAGGCCCTCGGAGAAGGCCATCCTCACCGCCAGGCTCACGGACCGGCCGCTGAGGCCCCTCTTCCCGAAGGGGTACAACTACGAGGTCCAGGTCATAAGCACCGTACTAGCTGCGGACCAGATAACGCCGTACGACACGGTGAGCATGGTCGGGGCTTCGGCCGCTCTCGCGATATCCGACATCCCGCTCGAGCAGGTAATAGGGGCTGTCAGGGTCGGGAGGAGCCTCGATGGTGAGTTCATCCTCAACCCCACCTACCAGCAGATCGCGGAGAGCGACCTCGACCTGGTGGTCGCGGGCACGCGCGAGGCCATAACGATGGTCGAGGCCGGGGCCAACGAGGTCACCGAGGACGTCATCGTCGAGGCCATGCTCTTCGCCCAGGAGGCGATCCGCGCTCAGGCCGAGGCCATAGAGAACTTCGCCCGCGAGGTCGGAAAACCCAAGCAAGAGTTCGAGGCGCCGGAGGAGAACCCCTTCGTCGCCGAGCTGCGGGAGTGGTACCTCGATCGGATCAAAGACTCCATCGTCACCACCGACCGCCGGGCGCGCAACGAGGCGCTGGACGAACTGGTCGAGGAGCTCATCGAGGGCAAAGAGGAAGAGGAGGCCCAGAAGATAGCCGAGGCCGTCCACGAGCTCGAGAAGGAGGCCTTCAGGAAGCTCTACCTCGAGGATCGCAAGCGCACCGACCTCAGGGCGTTCGACGAGATAAGGCCGACCACGGCCGAGATAGGGGTCCTTCCCAGGGTGCACGGGACGGGGCTCTTCACCCGGGGGGAGACGCAGGTCCTCTCCTCGCTCGCGCTGGCCGATCTCGGGTACGTGCAGCGGCTCGACACCCTGGAGCCGCAGACGACCAAGCGCTACATGCACCACTACAGCTTCCCGCCCTACTGTACCGGCGAGACCGGCAGGCTCGGGGCGCCCAGGCGGCGTGAGATCGGACACGGTGCCCTCGCGGAGAGGGCGCTTCTGCCGGTGATCCCCTCCGAAGAGGAGTTCCCGTACGCGATCAGGATAATCTCCGACGTGCTCGAGTCCAACGGCTCCTCCTCGATGGCGAGCGTCTGCGGTTCGACGCTCTCGCTGATGGACGGCGGCGTCCCGATAAAGGCACCGGTGGCCGGGGTAGCGATGGGTCTGGTGAAGGAGGGCGACGACTACGTCATCCTCACGGACATCCAGGGGCTCGAGGATCACCTGGGGGACATGGACTTCAAGGTCGCCGGCACCCGCGACGGGGTGACCGCGCTGCAGATGGACATGAAGATCACCGGCGTCTCGGCCGAACTTCTCAGGGAGGCGCTCGAGCAGGCGAAGAAGGGGCGGCTGGAGATCCTGGACATCATCCAGCGGACCATACCCGAGCCGCGGCCGGAGGTCTCCGAGTACGCGCCGCGGGTCGAGAAGATCGAGATACCGACGGACAAGATAGGCCTCGTCATCGGACCCGGCGGGAAGGTCGTCAACGCGCTGCAGGACGAGTACGGGGTTTCGATCTCGATCGAGGACAATGGCACGGTGTACGTCGCCGGGCTGGACGGCAGGTCCGTGAAGGGGGCCATCTCGGCCATACGGGGCATGACCAAGGAGGTCGAGGCCGGGGACATCTACACCGGCCGGGTCGTCAAGACGACCAACTTCGGGGCTTTCGTCGAGCTGACGCCCGGGCGGGACGGGCTGGTGCACATCTCGCGGCTCGCGCCGGGCAAGAAGCGCATCGAGAGGGTCGAAGACGTCGTCAACGAGGGGGACATGATCAAGGTGCGGGTGCTAGAGGTGGACAAGCAGAACCGTATCTCCCTCGAGAAGCTAGAGGACTAGCCCGATGCCGGACGAGAACGTACTCGAGAGGGTGCTTCCGGGGGGCGTGAGGGTCTTCAGCGAGCCCCTGGAGGAGGCGCAGAGCATCGCGCTCGGCGTCTGGATCCGGGCCGGCAGCCGCGACGAGCCCGAGGAGGTCGCCGGCATAACCCACCTGATGGAGCACATGCTCTTCAAGGGCACCCCCTCGATGGACGCGCTGGGGATAGCCCAGGCCTTCGAGTCGATCGGCGCGCAGGAGAACGCGGCCACCAGCGAGGAGTACACGGTCCTCTACGCCCGCTTTTTGCCGGAGCACCTCGAGCGGGCGCTCGAGATCGTGAGCGAGATGGTCAGGGAACCGACCTTCGCCGACCTCGAGCGCGAGCGGGAGGTGATAGTCGAGGAGATCAAGATGTACGAGGACCGGCCGGACCAGATGGCCGACGAGTACCTCTCGTCGCTGATCTTCCACGGCGATCCGCTGGGCAGGCCGGTGATAGGCTCTGTCGAGACGGTGCGTGGGGTCGACCTCGACACCATCCGAACCTTCCACGAGCGCACGTACACCGCGCCGAACATCTTCGTCGTGGGGGCGGGCAGGCTCGATCCGGACCGCTTCGCGGCGCTGGTCGAGGGACGTCTGGGGGATCTTCCTCAGGGGACGCCCTTCAAGAGGGAGGCGCGGCCGGGCAGGCCCGAGAGCCGTTTCTTCTACCGGCACAAGAAGACCGAGCAGTACCACGTGGCGCTCGGGGCCAGGGGCGTTCCGGCCTCGAGCGAGGACCGCTACGCGATGGCGGCGCTCTCGAACGTGCTCGGGGGCGGGATGTCCAGCCGGCTCTTCCAGGAGGTCAGGGAGAAGCGCGGGCTGGCCTACGCCGTCTACGCCTACCACCACGGCTACTCGGACACCGGAGCGATGCGGATATACGTCGGATCGACGACGAAGAACGTCCGGGAGGCGGTCAGGGTGATCGCTCACGAGATCGCCCGCATACAGGAGGAGCCCGTTCCGGAGGACGAGCTCGAGAGGACGCGCCAGCAGCTCAAGAGCTCGACGCTTCTGGCGCTCGAGAGCACCCCGGCGCGGATGAACCGCATCGGGCGCAGCGTCATCACGGGCACCGAGCTCCTCTCGCCGGAGGAGATAGCCTCGCGCATAGAGGCTGTGACCGCGGATGACGTGCAGCGTCTGGCGAGGGAGTATCTGGATCTCGAGAAGATATATCTTGCGGCCGTCGGGCCGGAGGAGACCGATCTGGGTGAGTATCTGCAACCGGAGGGCGTGAGGAGAGGATGATCCACACCCTGCGGGGACGAAGAAAAGGAGGAGGTAGTACGAGCTGCTAGACGAAAAGACGTTGCAGGTCATCCCCCTGGGAGGACTGGGGGAGATCGGCAAGAACATGACCGCCGTCCGGGGCGGCAGCGGCATCCTCGTCGTGGATGCCGGCATGGCGTTCCCGGACGAGGAGATGCCCGGCATAGACCTGGTGTTGCCGGATTTCACTTATCTCAGGCAGCATTCCGGTGAGATTCGGGCGGTGATCCTCACCCACGGGCACGAGGACCACGTCGGCTCGCTCCCTTATCTGCTGCGAGAGTTCGGCGTCCCGGTCTTCGCCACCAAGCTCACGCTCGGGCTCGTCAGGAGCAAGCTGCAGGAGTTCGGGATAAAGCGGGCCGACCTGCGCGAGGTCTCCGCCGGGGAGCGCGTCTCGCTGGGCGGGTTCGAGGTCGAGTTCGTAAACGTCAACCACTCCATCCCGGACGCTGTGGCCGTCGCGATACGCACGGGGGCCGGGCTCATCGTCTTCTCCGGCGACTACAAGATAGACCTCACCCCGATAGAGGGTGAACCCACGGACCTCGGGCGGCTCGCCGCGCTCGGCGAGGAGGGGGTGCTCGCCTACTTCGGGGACTCGACCAACAGCGAGCGTCCCGGTTACACGCCGTCGGAGAAGGTCGTGGGCGAGACCCTCGAGGAGGTCTTCGAGAAAGCTACCGGGAGGATCATAGTCGCCTCGTTCGCCTCGCACATCCACCGCATCCAGCAGGTGGTCGAGGCGGCGAAAGAACACGAGCGGCTCGTCGCCGTCACCGGGCGGTCGATGGTACGCAACGTGCAGATAGCGCGCGATCTGGGGTACCTCGATCTCCCAGCGGAGATGATGGTCGACCAGCGGGAGATAGCTCGCATCCCCGACTCGGACCTGGTGGTTCTGACCACAGGCTCCCAGGGGGAGCCGATGGCCGCCCTCTCGCGCATCGCGAACGGGACCCACCGCACCATAGAGGCGGGTCGGGGGGATACGGTGGTCATTGCCGCGCACCCCATTCCGGGCAACGAGCGGAGCGTCTCCAACACGATCAACAACCTCATGAGGCGGGGTGTCGAGGTGCTCTACAGCCCTCTGGAGCAGGTACATGTCTCCGGGCACGCCGCCCGGGAGGAACAGAAGATAGTTCTGAACCTCCTGAAGCCGCGCTATCTGGTACCGGTTCACGGAGAGTACAGGCACCTCAGGCATCACGCGAACACGGCGATGAACCTCGGCATTCCCGAGGAGAACATTTTCATCCTGGAGAACGGCGGCCGGCTCGAGTTCCGGGATGGGCTCGCCCGCAGGCTCGAGGATGTCTCCGCGGGGATGTTCCTGGTGGACGGTGGAGGGCTCGCAGACACCGCCGACGGCGTCATGCGCGAGAGACAGCAGCTCTCCGCGGACGGCATGTTCGTCGTGATAGCGCGCATCGACGCCCAGAGCGGCAGGCTTCTGGGAGACCCGGACGTGATCTCGCGCGGGTTCGTCGCGACGCAGAGCTCCAACGGCCTGATGGAAGAGGCCGTAGAGCGGGTGCGCGGCACGCTCCAGGCTACCGCCCGGCGCCACATCACCGACTGGGGGGAGCTGAAGAACGCCATACGCAAGGACCTCTCAAGCTTCCTCTTCGAGCGCACCCGCAAGCGTCCCATGATAATCCCCCTAATAGTTGAGGTGTAGAGCGCCCGTGCACCCCATATGGGGTGCGTATTCCGGCATAAAGAGCTCATAAGTTAAACTAGAAAGGTGGCTTCGAGAGGCCGGACATCCAGGAAAACCTCCAGGCGGGCTGCCGCGGGGCGCAGAAGAAAGGGCAACACCTCCAGGGCCTCCTCGCGACGGCGCTTCCGGGTTGTAGGGCTTGGTCGTCTGGTCTCGTCCGTGCCCCGGGAGGCGCTCGGACTCTTCGTGGCCGGATGTGGGGTCTTTTTTACGGCCGCGTTCGTAACCGGGCGGGGCGCGCTGCTCGGTCACGCCGGGAGCGTGGCCGTAACCTACCTGCTGGGACGGATCGGGTTCCTGCTGGCCCCGCTCGTGGCCGTGGGCGGCATCCTGTGGCTGGCGGGCAGGCTCTCCCGCCGACAGGTGGCTGGCGTGTCGCTGCTCCTCCTGGCCGGGGCGATGACCCTGGCCTGCAAGATCCCTACGTCTGGGCTCTTCGATCCCGGACTGTATCCTCTGTATGGCGGCGTTGCAGGAAGTGGGCTCTACGCCACGGTCTACGGGGTGGGCGGTTTCGTCGGCGTGATCTTCTTCCTGGTCTTGATCTATCTCGCGGGGTTCTGCCTTTTGCTTCCCGGCCTGGCCGGTTCTCTGCCATCCACTATGGCCGGACTCCTCGGGAAGATGAGACAGTGGCACCACCTCCGTCGCAGGTCCGAGCCCGAGAGGCGTAGGAAGGAGGCCCGCCGGGAGGAGGCTGGAGGAGGTGACTCCGGGGGATCCGGCCCGCGATCTGGCGGGGAGGAGGACCGGGTGCGTGAGGATGCCGGTTTCGAGATAGTGCTCCCCGCGCAGAGACGGGAGGCTGCCGGCAGGCTCGAAGAGCTCCCGGAGAGGGTGGAAGGAGATTACACCCCGCCGCCGCTCTCGCTGCTCGAGCCGGGTAGCGGCGAGCCCGAGCACGACGCCGAGGGTACCAGCCGGCGCCTCATGGAGGCTCTTTCCGACCTCGGGGTGGAGGCCCAGGTGATACGCGCGGTGGTCGGCCCCCGGGTCACCCGCTACGAGCTCAGGCTCGGCTCCGGGGTGAAGGTGAGCAAGATCAGCAACCTGCGCCAGGACATAGCCTATGCGCTCGCCGCCACCGAGATCAGGATACTCGCACCAATACCCGGCAAGAGCGCCGTCGGGGTGGAGGTACCGAACCAGCGGCCCGCCACCGTCACGCTCGGGGACGTCTTCCAGGAGTATCCTGGCGCGAACGAGTGGGCGCTGCCGGTGGGGCTCGGCAAGGACATCTCGGGCCGCGCTGTCTTTTTCGACCTCGCCGAGATGCCGCACCTGCTCGTCGCTGGTGCCACCGGCAGCGGGAAGAGCGTGATGCTCAGCGGGCTTCTTACCTCTCTTCTGCTCACGACCGACCCCCGGCAGGTGAAGATGGTGCTCATAGACCCCAAAAGGGTCGAGTTCTCCCAGTTCGCGCGGGTTCCGCACCTGATCACGCCCGTCGTCACCGACGTGAAGAAGGCCTCCAACGCGCTCTCCTGGGCCGTGTCCGAGATGGAGCGCCGCTACGAGATACTCGAGGAGTTCGGCACCCGATCTCTCGACGGTTACAACAGCCGGGCCGAGAAGCAGCTCCCCTACGTCGTGGTGGTGATAGACGAGCTCGCAGACCTCATGATGAGCGCCGCAGCCAAGGTCGAGGACGCGGTCATAAGGCTCGCGCAGAAGGCCCGCGCGGTCGGCATACACCTCGTCGTGGCCACCCAGCGTCCCAGCGTCGACGTGATAACCGGGATGATAAAGTCCAACGTGCCGAGCAGGATAGCCTTCGCCGTCTCCAGCCAGGTCGATTCCCGCGTGATCCTCGACACCCCGGGTGCGGAGGCCCTCCTGGGTCGGGGTGACATGCTCTTCAAGCCCGTCACGGCCCTCAGGCCGTCGCGGGTGCAGGGCGCCTTTATCTCCGAGGCCGAGGTGGAGAGGGTCGTCTCCGCCTGCGCCGAACGCGCCTCCGCCCGCTACATCGAAGAGGTGACCCGGCCCACCGCATCGGAACCGGAGGCTGGTGAGCCGGAGGACGAACTCCTGCCGGAGGCGGCGAACTTCGTCGTGACGACCCGCCAGGCTTCCGTCAGCGCGATCCAGCGCCGCTTCAGGGTGGGTTACTCCAGAGCCGGGCGGATAATAGATGCCCTCGAACGCAAAGGGGTCGTGGGGCCTTATGAGGGCTCGAAGAGTCGCGCCGTCATCGCAGGAGAGACCGACCTCCCGACCATCTTCGGCACGGAGGGGATGGGTGAACCTGAAGCTGATGGAGAGGATGAAGGATGATGGTAACTCGTGTGATATTCTTTGGATGATATGAGCGGACGGGAGCGCGGGTCTTTCGAGGCCAGAGACGGGGTAGGGATAGGTGAGGAGCTCAGGCGGGCGCGGGAGGAGCGCGGCCTGATGCTGGAAGACGTTGAGCGTGCCACCAAGATCCGGCGGCGCTACCTCGAGGGAATCGAGCGGGAAGACTACGGGGTGATGCCGGCCCCGGTTTACGTACGGGGATTCGTGAGGACCTACGCGGATTACCTGGGGCTGGACGGTGAGGAGTATGCCCGGCGGATGCGGGAATACCAGGCCACGCATCTGGAGGAGGGCGTCGAAGAAGAGCGTGTGCTCGGGGGTGAAGATTTCGCGGGAGGGGATTACGGGTCCCCACCGCCGCTGGTTTCTTCCGGGGGGATCAGGGAGGCCGAGAGGAGGCGGCGTTTTTCGGGCTCTTCGATAGCACTTCCCATATTCGCGGTCGTGCTGCTTTTTGTCATCGTGGCGGCCTTCTACTACTTGGGCAGGGTCTACTCGCCGGGAGTCTCGGCGAACAACCATGGTGGAGCAGATAAGGTTCACCCCGCCGCCGGAGAGCGCCAGGTCCAGCATTCTGAGCATGGCAAGGGACATCCTGCCGGCGGTAACCAAAAGACCACCCGTTCGCTCGAAGCCAGGCTGGACGTTTCCGGAGGACCGTCCTGGCTCGAGGTCAGGAGCGACGGAGAGGTGGTCTTCGTCCGGACGGTGGAGCCCGGTTTCTCCAAGACCTTCACCGCGAAGCACGAAATCAGCATAACCAGCGGCAACGCCGGAGCGGTCAGGGTCAGGATAAACGGCCAGAACTATGGCACGCTCGGCGACATGGGAGAGGTCCTCACCCGGACCTTCACCCTCAAACAGGCAGGCTCATCCTAGAGCAGCGTGTTGGGAGGAGAGCCCTCACCCCGTATAATTGTCCTGGCACCAGAATTAGAGAGCCTGAACGAAACTCCGGGGGGTTCCCATATTGGACAAGACGAAAGCGATCGGCGCGGCAGTAGCACAGATAGAGCGCCAGTTTGGCAAGGGGTCGATCATGCGTATGGGGGATCGCGGGCCGCAGCGCATCCCATCCATCTCCACCGGGGCGCTGGCCCTGGACCTCGCGCTCGGAGTCGGCGGTGTGCCGCGGGGGAGGATAGTCGAGATCTTCGGCCCCGAGTCGAGCGGGAAGACCACCCTTGCTCTGCACATCATAGCCGAGGCCCAGAAGGAGGGCGGGCTCGCCGCCTTCGTGGACGCCGAACACGCCCTCGACCCCACCTACGCCGAGGCCATCGGCGTCAACCTGGACGACCTCTACTTCTCCCAGCCGGATAATGGCGAACAGGCCCTGGAGATCGCGGATACCCTGGTCCGCTCCGGGGCGCTCGACGTCCTCGTGGTAGATTCCGTCGCAGCTCTCGTACCTAGGGCTGAGATAGAGGGTGAGATGGGGGACTCCCACGTGGGGCTGCAGGCCCGGTTGATGAGCCAGGCGTTGCGGAAGCTCTCCGGTTCTCTCTCGCGCTCGGGGACGACGGCTGTTTTCATAAACCAGTTGCGGGAGAAGATCGGGGTGATGTTCGGTTCTCCGGAGACCACGCCGGGGGGTAGGGCTTTGAAGTTTTACTCCAGCGTAAGGCTGGACATAAGGCGCATAGGCTCCCTGAAGGACGGCAACGAGACGGTGGGTAGCCAGACACGGGTGAAGATAGTGAAGAACAAGGTTGCGCCGCCCTTCAAGACTGTCGAGTTTGACATCATGTATGGTGAGGGTATCTCCAAGGAGGGGAGCCTGCTCGACGTTGGGATCGAGCAGGGCGTCATACAGAAATCCGGGGCTTGGTTTGCCTATGGTGACGAGCGCCTTGGTCAGGGGAGGGAGAACGCGAGGAAGTTCCTCAAGGAGAACCGCGAGGTGCGTGAGAGGATAATCTCGGACATCTACCGCAAGCTGGGTCTGGAGCGGGACGTCTCCTCCGGAGAGGTCGATGCCGGGGAGCGTGGCACACCGCTGGTTGAGGAATGACCCTTGTCCAGGGTAACCCGGCTCGAGGCTGACCGCGGTAGGGTCAGGGTTCTGGTAGACGGCGAGGAGTGGGGGGAGGTACCGGCCGGTACGCTCTCCAGGTGGGGGATCCGCGAGGGGGATGAAGTCTCTCCGGAGCAGCTCTTCCGTTACGAGCGATCGCTGGCGATGGATCGGGCGCTGCGTTTGCTGTCTGGAAGGGATCGCTCGCGGCTGGAGATTTGCGGCAGGCTGAAACGGTTCGGTCACCACGAGGAGGTGGTAAGGGAGGTCGTCGGGAGGCTCGCGGAGATGGGTTATCTCGACGATGTCTCATTCGCGCGCAGGTTCGCCCGGGAGCGGGTGGGGAAGGGTTACGGGCGGGAGAGGGTGCTCTCCGATCTGCTCCGGCGGGGGGTGGGCCGGGAGCTGGCGGAGGAGGCCGTCCGCCGGGAGTATGAGGGTGTGTCGGATCTTGAGGAGGCCCGCGTTCTCGCTGCACGGCGCTATAATACCGGTGAGAGATCCGACGCCCTCGCGCGTCGGGTTCACGGTTTCCTGAGGCGGCGGGGGTATCAGGCTGAGGTCTGTGTCCTGGTGGCGCGGGAGTATCGCGGCAGCCCCCTCCAGAGATGAGGGCCTCAAGGAGACCACTCTCAGTACAGACGTGGTAGTCAGGACGGCTTTGATCATGGTGACCGCCGCATCCGCGGCGGTCCCTTGGAGGACAATCTATGAACGTGTTAGTGCCGATTTTGGGGCTGGTCATCGGCCTCATGGCGGGCGTCGCCGCGGGATACATCTTCTGGCGCTCGCACGAGCGTTCCCGGCGCGCTCAGGCTCGTTCGGAGGCCGAGGGAATCCTGGAGAGCGCGCGCCGGGAGGCCGAGACCATAAAACGGGAGGCCGCTCTCTCTGCGAAGGAGGCCTCGCTCAGGGTCAAGGACGAGGTCGAAGCCGAGTTGCGGGCCCGGCGGGCCGAGCTCTCACGGCTGGAGGAGCGTCTCAACAGTCGGGATGCCTCACTCGACCGCCGGGAGGAGGAGCTCGATGAGCGCAGGCGTGAGCTTTCGCGGCGCGACGAGGTGCTCGAGAGGAAGCTTGAGGAGATCGAGGAGCGCGAGGCCGAGCAGCTCAGAAGGCTGGAGGAGATCTCGGGCCTGAGCCGTGCCGAGGCGGAGCGTAGACTGCTGAGCGGGCTCGAGGCTGAGCTCGAGGACAGGATGGGCAGGATGGTCCGGGATCGTACGCTCGAGGCCGAAGAGAGGGCCGAGATGGAGGCGCGCAGGATCATCTCGACCACGATGGAGCGGCTGGCTTCCGAGCTGACCTCTGAGTCCACGGTGAAGACGGTGAGCCTGCCTTCGGACGACATGAAGGGTCGGATCATCGGCCGGGAGGGCCGCAATATACGCGCCTTCGAGGCAAATACCGGGGTGGATGTGATAATCGACGACACGCCGGAGACGGTCGTCATCTCGTGTTTCGACCCGGTGAGGCGGGAGGTTGCCCGGGTCGCCATGGAGCGCCTGGTCGAGGACGGCAGGATCCATCCCGGACGGATCGAGCAGGTCGTCGCCCGGGCCCGGAAGGACGTGGAGAAGGAGATGAGAAGCGCCGGCCGGCAGGCGATGTACGACGCGAAGGTGGGGGGCGGGATGCACGGTGATCTCGTGCGGCTCTTGGGGGCCCTGAGGTACCGCACCTCCTACGGTCAGAACGTGCTGGCGCACTCGGTCGAGGTGGCGAACCTCTGCGGTATGATGGCCCAGGAGCTCGGGGCCAACGTGAAGGTGGCGCGCAGGGCCGGCCTGCTGCACGACATCGGGAAGGCTATAGACCACGAGGTCGAGGGTACCCATGCACTCATCGGCGGTCGTTTCGCCAGAAAGTGCGGTGAATCGGAGGAGGTGGTGCGTGCGATCTCCGCGCATCACCACGAGATCGAGATGGAGAGCGTGGAGGACGTCCTCGTGGCCACAGCCGATGCGGTCTCGGCGGCGAGGCCCGGGGCCCGCAGGGAGTCGACCGAGACCTACCTGGAAAGATTGCGCAACCTGGAGGACATCGCGCTCTCCCACCGGGGCGTGGACAAGGCCTACGCCATCCAGGCCGGGCGGGAGATCCGGGTGATGGTCCAGCCCTCAGAGGTGGACGACCGTATAGCCGCCAAGCTTGCCTACGACATCAGCCGTCAGATCGAATCAGAACTGGAATACCCCGGGCAGATCAGGGTGACCGTCATCCGCGAGAGCCGGGTCTCGGAGGTCGCCCACTAAAAAGGGAGGCGGTCGTTGGATTCTCCCTACCGGGATCTCGGCGGCGGGTTCGCCCGGCTCGGCGGTCCGGAGGGCCACCGCCGGGCTCCCTCGCGCATCGACTCGGTCGAGGCCGTCCTGAGAGAGCTCGTGCGCAACGCACGCGACGCGAAAGCCCGAAACGTCTTCGTCGCCTCCACGCTGCGCTCCCGACGCTACAGGACCCTCACCGTCATCGACGACGGTGAGGGGGTGCCGGAATCCTACGCCGATCTCATCTTCGAACCCGGTGTAACCTCCCGCCACCTCGACCCCGTCTCCACCTTCCCCGGAGAACCCCCGCACGGCTCCGGCCTCTCCCTCTACCACATAAGGGAGGCCGCCGTCGAGGCCCGCCTCGTCTCTCCTTCCTCCCCAACCTCTTTCTCCGTAACCCTGGATACCCTCTCCCTGCCGGAACGCTCCCTCCAGTCCGAGAGCAGACCCTCCAGAGCCAACCTCATCGCCACGCTTCGTTCTTTCCTCCTCCATGCGCCCTACCTGCGCCTCCACTACGGTACCCCTTCAGCCATCCTCGCTTCTCTCTTGCAAAACCGCATAATACTAAACAGCAGAGATGGGAAGACCAGCGCGGTACTGGAGGAGGCGTGCTCGATCGGATTGAAGGTCTCCCTACGTACGGTTCAGAGGATCATGAGAGGAGAGATCGACCCTGCGCGCAGGATCTCATGGGAGGAGCCCGGGCGGAGGGGGAGGATAAAAGAGAGAGACGGGGCAGATGCAGAGCTCCGTACCACCACTCTTCCCGAGGTCGCTCTCGATCGGGAGGAGATGGAACGATTGAGGAGCCTGCTCTCTGAGGCGGCCTCTGCCCGCTATGCTAGACTCGAGTCCATCGAGGCGGAGAGCCGGCCGGGTATCCTGACGCTGAAGGCAAGATTCTACGAGCCAGAGGATGAATATGAATAATACCAAGACGAACCCGAAGAACCAGACCCAAACGGCGTGCATAAGGACGTTCGGTTGTCAGATGAACGTCCACGACTCCGACAGGATGCGCCGGATGCTGCTCGAAGCGGGCTACGAAGAGGTCGAGAGGTACGAGGACGCCGACCTCGTGATACTCAACACCTGCTACGTGAGGGAGAACGCGGTGGACAGGGTGAGGGGCCACCTGGGGGAGCTGAACAGGCTCAAGAGGGAAGGTAAAGTAAAGAAGGTGGCGCTAACGGGCTGCATAGGGGCTGCGGAGGAGGGCGGAGAGCTAAAAGAGCAGTACGGGATAGACCTGGTCCTCGGCACCCACAACACCTACGAGCTCGCCAGCTTCATAGGGCTGCCCAACATGGAGGAGACCTTCACGCCCGACCTGCCCGGGATGAGAGGGCAGCACAGCGCTTTCGTCACGATAATGACGGGGTGCAACTACCAGTGCAGCTACTGCATCGTCCCGACGGTGAGGGGTAGGATGATCTGCAGACCGCTGGAGAACGTGCTCGGAGAAGTCGAAGAGCTGGTGGAGAGCGGGACGAAGTACATAACCCTCCTCGGGCAGACGGTGGATGCCTGGAGGCAGAAAGGGCTCAGGTTCTGCGACCTGCTGGAGAGGGTATCAGAGGTGGCGCCGAGGGTATGGTTCACGACCAGTCATCCCTCGAACATGGAGGACAGGACGCTGGAGCTGATCGGCAGGAAGGACAACATAGTGAAGAGACTCCACCTGCCGGTCCAGTCGGGTTCGGATCGGATGTTGAGGATGATGCACAGGGGGTACAAGGCAGAGAGGTACAGGAGGAAGATAGAGGTCTTCAGGGAGAACGTCCCGGACGGCACGCTCTCCACGGACATAATAGTCGGGCACCCGGGAGAGACGGAGGAAGACCATCAGAAGACGCTCGAGCTGGTCGAAGACTGCGGCTTCGACGCAGCCTACATCTTCAAGTTCTCTCCGAGGAGGGGCACGGAGGCCGCAGAGATGCCGGGCAGGGTGCCGGAAGAGGTCGTGCAGAGGAGGTTTCTCGAAGTACTCCGGGCGGTCGAGGGCAACGCGCTCAAGAGGAACAGAGAGAAGATAGGATCGGAAGAAGAGATCTACATCCGGCACCCCAGGGGAGAAGATGGCATTGCGATAGGAGAGACCTGGAGCGGACACGCCGTGCACGTCGAGACCGACGCCTCACCCGGAGAGTACGTGAGGGCGAAAGTGAACTCCGCCGGACCGCACGTACTGTATGCAGAGGAGATCTGAGGGAAGAAAAAAGGCGATAGCCGTATGCGGTCCCACGGCGAGCGGGAAGAGCGACCTCGCGGATCACCTGGCGGGCATGCTCGCCACCAACGCCACGGTCGTGGACTCTATGCAGGTCTACCGGGAGATACCGAACATAACCAACCAGAAACGCCGGAGAGAGGCCAACCTGGTGGGGATAATAAGCGTGAACGAAGAGTGGAACGTGGCGCTGCACAGGGAGGCCGTCCGCAGGATAGAACGAGAGCATCCGCTCTTGGTGCTCGACGCCGGCACGGGTATGTACCTGAACGCCGTGCTGCTCGAGATCCAGCTCTGGCCCAGGGTAGAGGAAGAGCTGAGGGAACGCGCCAGAGCGCTCGCCAGAGGATCCGATAACGAGAGGAGAGAGACCAGAAAGATAGAGCTATCGCTCATCGGGGCGAAGGCCGAAGGCTCGATATGGAAAGGAGACCTCAGGTACGACACGACGCTCGTCTACCTCCGACCCGACAGGGAGATGCTGGACGAGATGATCGAACGCCGCTCGACGAGGATAGCCCGGGAAGGCCTCGAGGAGGCGGAGAAGATATACGACATGGTGAGGGGCGGCGAGCCCGTGAGCGAGCAGGTGATGGGGTCCATAGGGGTTCGGGAGTTGCTCGGGGTGGTGAAGGGTGAGATCTCCCGGGAGGAAGCCCGCCGGAGGATAGCGGCGAGAACGCGCCGGATGGCGAGGAGACAGATACGGTGGTTCGACAAACTGGCCCGGAACCTGTCGGGAGAAGCGGAGGTCCTGGTGGCCGAAAGCGCCTCGGAGATGACGGAAAGGACGGTACCGTGGACGGGGACGTGAGGGCCGTCCTGGTCGGTGCCGGGGAGGACAGATACCTCGAGGAGCTGGCGAGCCTGGCGAGGACGCTCGGGGTGGAGGTGGTCGGTACCCTGGAACAGAGCCGGCGTGACCCCGTCGGATACCTCGGGAGCGGCAAACGAGCGGAGCTGAGGTCTCTTGTCGAGGAGAGCGGCGCGGGGATGGTGATCACGGACGACGAGCTCAGCGCATCACAGGCGAGGGTTCTCGAGAGGGACTGCGGGGCGAGCGTCGTGGACAGGACCGAGCTCATCATAAGGATATTCGAGGCCCACGCGAGGGACCGGGCGAGCAAGCTGGAGGTGGAGCTCGCCGACCTGGAGTACAGGCTCCCCAGGATCAAAGGAAAGAACGAGGCGCTGAGCCGGCTCGGAGGCGGTGTTGGCACGAGGGGACCCGGCGAGCAGCAGCTGGAGTACGACAGGAGGCTCATCCGCAACAGGATGAGAACCATACGCAGCAGGCTCGAGCAGGAACGAAGATCAAGAAGGGTGAGGAGGGAGTCCAGGGAGAGGCTCAGGATACCGGCAGTCTCGCTCGTGGGCTACACGAACGCCGGCAAGACGACGCTGCTGAACGCCCTGAGCTCTTCCGAAGGGTCCACCGCCGACAGGCTCTTCGAGACGCTCGAGACCTCCACCAGGATCGTGCGGGGAACCGACGGGAACCCGGACATCCTGATGACGGACACGGTGGGCTTTATACGCAAGCTCCCGACCCAGCTCGTACACTCCTTCGAGAGCACCCTCGAGGCGGCGGCGGACGCCGACGTGCTCGTCGTCTGCGCCGACGCGTCGAGCCCGTTCCTGGACGAGGAGATAGCGGTCGTGAGAGAGACGCTCTCGGGCCTGGATCCGGCAACAGAGGAGGAAGACATCATCCTGTGCCTCAACAAGATCGACCGCCTGAACCCGCACGAGATCAAAGCACTAAAGACCAGATACCCCTCCGCAACGCTCCTCAGCGCCCTGAGAAACCCCCACGAACTCCTCGACCGGATATACTCCAGGCTCTCCGAGCGCATGGAGCGCCTCGAGCTCCTCATCCCACACTCCGACTACCAGCTAGTCTCAAACCTCTACGAACGGGCGATCGTCCACTCCCAAAAACCCCTCGAAAGAGGAACCCTCCTCGACGTCTCAATCCCAAACCACGCCCTGTCACGCTACGCCCGCTACCGCGTCGCGTGAATTTCCGATAAGTACAATTCTCGGAAATTCAAAGAAAACGCAGGGTACCCTCTATGGTCGGGCAGGATGGCGGGAAGGGAAAATGGCTGAGGATGGCCTGGATCTGGCCTGCGGGTCTGGAGCGAAGGAGGAGGTCCATTTCGGCGAGGGCGAGTTTACAGTTGTGGTTCCAGGATACTGTTCCCCTGCCGAAGGAACCACGGACCGGGAAGCGGCCAGGATGCAGCAAGATCCAGAATCCGCCGATGATCGAACAGACCGTACCGGGGCCGAAGAATATCGGAGTGTAGTTTATGAAGCCTAGAAACCTGGTCTTTGGGAGCCCCTCGCATCCGGCAAAGAAGACGGCACCGAACCTGCTCGTCTGGCTGAAAGGGGTGCCGATGCCGGGGAAGATCTCTATGCCGTGCATCCGTAGTTCCCTTGCTCTCAGATTCTGCGGTATATGCGAGCTGGATCTCTTCAAGTGCGATCCCTCCACAACAGATATACTGGTTCCCGGAGGACGATACCATGGAGAGCAGAAGGAAGAAGCCTGTGCTGGTCAGCCTGCACGCGCTTGGAGGCTATCTCTACGGATCGGTGCCCTTCGTCGACCTGCTGGCGAAAAGCAGGGGTATAGACCTCAAAAAAGCCGGATCGAAAAACGTGGGCGCGGCAAACCTCTTCTCCCTCTCAAAGAGCCTCCCCCTGGCCACCGCCGCCTGGACTCTCGATCTCTCAAAGGGTGCCATGCCCCCTCTGATCGCAAAAACGGTCCTGCGAAAAGATGAAAAAACCGCCCGCATGGCAGCCGCAGCCGGGGCAGTCTTCGGTGTGGCCGGTCAGTGCTGGCCCATCTTCCTCTCCTTCTCAGGAGGAAGGGGCGTCGCTCCCATCATAGGCGCCTCCCTCATCCTCGCGCCTGGCCTCGCTCCCTGCCTGCTCGCAATGATGGCGTCAGCCAGGCTCGCGCGCTTCCTGCCCGTCCTGAAGGGAGAGGTGCGGGCGGAAAAGAGAGAGCTGCTGCACCTCCAGACGAAACATACGAAATCCGGCCCACTCTCGGTAGCGCTGGCGATTTCCCTGATGCCAGCGCTCTGCGCGGTGAAGGGTCACGAGAGGGAGGTGGTGCTCGCAACCGCCGCCAACGCCGCCATCATGCTCCTGAGGAGGCTCACGGCGCAACCCCTGCCGGGTAAGCCCGGAGACCAGGGAGTAAAAAGGATCCTCATCAACCGCCTGCTCTACGACAGGGATACCTCTGGCTGAGATGATCCAGGCACTCACCTTCCTTGCCTCTTACCTCATCGGAGCCATACCTCTCGGTCTGATCATCGCCAGGATCCTCTCCGGAGTGGACATAAGGAGGCGCGGGACCGGCAACATCGGCGCCGCCAACGTGGCCGAGCAGGCAGGCAGGCTACCCGCCGCGCTGACAGCGCTTGGGGTATTCCTGCAGGGTCTTCTGCCCCCACTCCTGGCACGCCATCTTGGCGCCTCGGATCCCACGGTCGTAGCCGCGGCCCTGGGGGCGGTGGTCGGGTACGGCTGGCCGGTCTTCATGAACTTCCGGGGAGGGCGAGCGCTCGGGGTCGGCACGGGAGCGGCGACGGCCATGGCCCCCTGGGGATTCCTAGTGCTCGTGGCCACCTACGCCACGGGCGCCATTCTGCGCCAGACCTCCCTCGGCACCATATCGGGGTTCATCTTCTACACCTGCTTCGTCTTCCTCACGACAGAACATATCCCCCTGAAAGCCGGCGCACTGCTGTTGCTGATCCTCGTGGCATCGCGGAGGCTTGAGGGGGTAGGCAAGGATATACGCGAGAGCGACAGCCCACCCCTCCGGGTGTTCCTGCTCAGGCTGCTCTTTCAGAGGCGTCCATGAGGAGCCTCATCCGTATCGCCTTATCATGACAGCGTCGGCCACCACGATCCCCTCGGAGGAGGTCCACCTGGATACCAGCACCCGCCGTGCGTTCCCTTGCTTCATCCGGAACCTCCCCAGATGTAACCACCTCCCCCCGTTCCTGCGCTGGTCGACGTGCACCCAGCGTATGCCGGATGTTGTGACCACCCCGAAGGGCGTGGCGCTGTTGTACGCCGGGTCGGCAGGCCATCTGGCGTAGATGTCGTAGGCGGCGGTCTCTGGCACCTTCACCCTGAACTCGGCTGAATCCGAGACCGCCTTCGGACTGGCGTAGCGGTAATCTCCTCCGTAACGCTGGCTGCTCCAGTGGCTGTACCCCCAGTTCGAGGAGGCGCGGAAACGGGAGGATGTGTTGTCTACTATCTGCTGGTAGGTTACCTTTCCCTGGCTGCTCCCGGTCCCCGCCGAAGCATAGGAGCGCACGAGTGAGATGTACCTCTCGAATGGGAAGTACGGACCGGGACAGTAGTGTGTCGAGCCGGGTACCTGGTTGTGCCCGATTATGTGGTCTCGGTCGATCGGTATGCCGTACCTTCGGCACAGGTGTGCCGTGAGCCTCGCCGATGACCTCAGCATCGCATCGGTCCAGTTCCCCGGGTTGTCCGCATACCCCTCGTGCTCGATGCCGATGGAGTGCTGGTTGTAGCTCCAGTTGCCCGCATGCCAGGCAATGTCGTGCTCGTGCACGCACTGCCCTATCTTCCCGTCGCTGCGGCGCACCACGTAGTGCGCCGATACCTGGGCCCTCGGATCGCTGAACCAGTCTATCGCCGACGCCCAAGACCCCTGCGTGACGTGGACGACGATGGTCGTTATGTTGAGCCCCCCGTTCGGGCGGTTCGCCGCGGTGTAGTTGGAAGGTGATGCGCCGTACCAGGTCGAACCGGGATAGTCCCCAGCTGCCTGTCCCTGGTACAGGTCGCCGAAAGCCCGGGCCGCCGGAACCGCAGCGAGACTCAGGGACCGTCCCCCCACCCTCGCGGATACCCCCTGTCCCAGAACCGCATAGACCTCATCGGCATACAGCCGTCCCCCTCCATACTCCCCCACCACCCTGTACCATCTCCCAAATCCCGCCTTCTTCCCAGCCAGCTTCGAGAGCACAGCCGCAGCCCCGATAATGTTCGCCCTCGGTTCGGTCTCGAGAGAAAATCTTGAGAATCCCGTCAGCCTCGACGCTTCCGCAAGCGTTTTCACCCGGGGATCCTGCCTGAGCCCCATCACCCCGTACCCGCCCATCCCGTGTACGTCACCTGGACGGTAGCGTCCGAACCTCCTCGGAGGCATCTCCCACATCGAGTTGACATACCCCATCGCCAGGAGAAGTTCTTCCGGCACGCCATATCTCCTGGCCGCCACCCGGAAAACCTCCCGGAGACCGATCCCGCCCGCCCAGGCCTCACCTCCGGTTAACCCCAGCAACCCGAGCGAACCGATACCCGCCGCCCCCAGACGCAGGAACCTCTCCCGGCTGATCCCAGCCCCGCACTCGAGACACATCTTCCCCCCTCTTCTTCTCGTTTTTCCGTTCTCTTGGGTCTGTCTTCTCAGGTGAGATTATCGGATCTCGGCCCCGGAAGCTTAAGGAGGCCACGGTGGGACGCGTGTGTACGCCAGAGGTCGTGAGTATTATCAGTAGTTTGGCAGCGGTCCCCCGGCATCTGCGAGGATGTAGTCGCGGAACATACGCCGCACGATCGACGGGTGTCTGCCGGCGATATCGTGGTTCATACCGGGATCTTCCCTGATATCGTAGAGCTTGGGGTCTGAGCCGGTGTTGGTGCTGAACATGACGTAGCGATCGTCTCTGGTCCAGGCGTAGTTGTTGTAGCCGAGGCTGAAGTGGGTCCTCCTCTGCCGGGGCTCTTCCCCCTGAAGGATCGGGGAGAGATCGGTGCCGTTCATCTGGGATGGGATCTCTATACCCAGCAGGGAGAGGATGGTGGGTGCGACGTCATGGGTTGAGGCATAATAGTCGCTCCTTTCGCCGGCTCCCTTGCCCTCGGGGTGGCGGATGAAGAAGACGGTATCGGTCATCTCAGGCCAGAGGGCCCAGAAGGGCTTGCCTGTGTCGTTGTGCTCGCCGAGGGCGACGCCATGGTCGGAGAGGACGATCAGGATAGAGTCATCGAGCACGCCAAGGTCGTGGGCGGTGTTCATGAAATGCCCGAACCAGCGATCCATCATGGTTATCTCGGCCGCGTAGAGGTTGCGCATGCGCTCGAGCTGCCCGTCGGTGAGCCAGGAGGCGTCGGAGTAGTTGGGAACTATGGGGTTCGGCCCCCTGTAGTCTGGATCCCCGTAGAGATCGATGTATCTTTGGGGTGGGTCCCAGGGCTCGTGCACGTCGAAGGAGTCGACGAGCAGGAAGAACGGCTGGGATTTCCTTATCTGGCGCAGGTATGTGGCCGCGCTCGAGAAAACCATGGGAGAGAACCAGTCGGCCTCGCTCTTGCGGAAGCCCGTGTTCGCCACGTACTGGCGCACCTTCTCCCTCATGTGAGCGTCGTTGCCCGGTACGATGTTCCTGCGAACCCTCTCGGGGTCGGCCGACATTATCGGACGGTAGGCGTCGCGCTCGTTGCCCCGGATGTAGTTGAAGGCATCGAAACCGCGCTGGAAGTCGTAGGAGGCGCGAAACAGGTGGAGGGTGTCGGTTATTATGCTGGTGTAGAAACCCTGCTTCTGCAGGATCTCAGAGAGCATCACCTGTCCCTCGGGGACAGGTTGCCAGCCGTAGGGCATGAACTCGTCCCCCTTGACCGGGTGCCAGTCGCGGAAGGGCCAGGTGCGCGTGCCGGTGTGTATCGCCCGCCTCGCGCAGATCGTCGGAAGAGACTCCGGGTAGGGACGGCTGAAGACCAGGCTCTCCTTCGCCAGCGCGTCGAGGTTGGGGGTCTTTATCCAGCGGTTGCCGTAGGCCCCCACGTGGTCGCGCCGGAGGCTGTCTATTATCACGAGGATGACGTTCATCCTGGAGCCGCCCTCCGGAAGATAGCTTTTGTACCTGGCGCCGGCAGCAACCGAGCTGCCGAAGAGCGCAGCCCCCGCCGCACCGGCCCCGGCGGCCTTCATGAAATCACTGCGTGTGAGCCTCAAATCTCGCGTCCCATCCATCTCTCTTCCCGATGAACAACCGCCGAATCCCCTGTTTTTCTATAGATCACGGCGGTGAGCCCATTGTACACTGCCGCTACCCGGTCATTTTAAGAGAGCGCAGGAAGGAAGACCATGTTCAGAGAGCTCGAGCTCGGTGCGATAAGAGCCCACATCCTCTACCACGCCTCAAAGCAGCCGGTCTACGGGTCCTGGCTTCTGGAGGAACTCGCCCGACACGGCTACTCTCTCAGCTACGGGACACTCTATCCTACCCTGCACAGGATGGAGCAGGAGGGTTTTCTCAGCCGTGAAGAGAGGGTCGACGACGGAAGGGTGAGGAAGTACTACACGGCGACAGAAGCCGGTCGGAGGCGGCTGGATGAGCTCAGACGCATGATCGCGGACCTCTACGCGGAGGTGGTCGAGGAGAAGGAACCCTCAGCCAGATGAGGGTGAGCCAGGGCCGGCACCCCTTCCGTGGTGCAGATGCAGCCAGCCGACGAAGAAGGCCCCGGCCAGAAGGAGCAGGAAGTACGTAAGGCCTCGCCAGATCAGGACACCGCTCAGGAGCATCGCGGGCTGGACCAGCGGTGAGATGAGGGCAGCGAAGCTCAGTTCAGCCCCGCCGCTCCCACCCGGGGTGGGGGTCAACGGGATCACGAAAGAGGTTATGATCATCTGCGCAACGATCACCGGCAGCCAGTTCCCCTCCCAGCCGGCGGCCATCAGCGCGAGCGGACCGATGGCGAGCCTGAGTGCCCAGTAGACGGCCATGAGCAGAACGCAGAGGGCTATGACACGTGGTCCCTGCTTCCAGACCAGCGCAAACCCCTCGCGCAGCTCCCGGTAGAGGCCGAAGAGCCGCGAGAATACACCCCCGCGTCCGATTCGCCGCGCGCCTCCCTCTCCGGATGTGCGGCGTACCAGCCAGGCCACGAACGCCCAGACACCCACGAGAAGGGCGAGTGCGGCTACGAACTCCTGCGGGCTGAGGTGGGTCAGGCCGGAGAAGAAGAACACGCCCACCAGGCTCGCCGCCCCTATCACGGATGAGTTGAGCATCCCACGGGTGAACACCACGCCCCCCCCGAGTCCCACAGGCAGGCCGACCCGGCGTCTCAACAGGTAGACTTCGTAGGGTATCTCGGCACCCCTTATGGGGGAGACGTTGCCGATGAATGCGGCGGCGAGGTAGATCCTCACCATGTCCATGGGGTGGACGCTCTTCACAGTGAGCTGTGGCCTGGCCAGTATGTACATGACCATACCCTGCACGATCCATCCGGCGATCGCCACCCCGACACCGGCGAAAAGCGGCCAGTAGTCGACCACCCGCGGCACGCTGTCTCCCACCTTCGAGGTGATGATCCACAACGCAACCAGGGTGGAGAGCAAACCGACTGCGAGTCCCAACAGCGCGCTACGTCTACCTGATCTCACCTGTAGTGCTCCAGACGGTACTCCTCCACGAAGGCTGACTAATGATATGCTGGACGGCGCACGATGTCCACCGACGAGACGGACGAGGCGGAGAAGGAATGAAAGTAGCAGTGGTGGGAGCCGGAGCCGTGGGCAGCCTCGTCGGCGGGTTGCTCTGGGAGGCGGGCGAGGACGTCACCCTGGTCGGACGCGGCGAGCACGTACGCAGGATAAACGAGCGGGGACTCCATGTGAGCGGGGCGGGCGGCCGGAGGGTGCTGCGCCCGAAAGCGGCACACTCCCTGGAAGAGAGTCCGGACATCGTCCTGCTCGCCACCAAGACCCAGGATCTCGCCGATGCCTGCCGCGAAGTGGCACCGCTCGTCCCGGAGGATGCCCCGGTCGTCACGATGCAGAACGGGGTGCGCTGCGACGAGATCGCCCGGGAGTTCTTTAGCCCGCAGCAGATCGTGGGCTGTGTCGTCTTCTTTTCCGCGAGCTACCTCGAGCCCGGAGAGGTGCGCTGGCAGGTCCGGGGACGCCTGATAGTGGGAGAACCCTTCGCTCCGGGCTCAGGTCACCTGCAGGAAACCAGAGAGTTACTGAGCAAGGCCCTGCCGGTGAGGATCTCGCGAGACATACTCGCCTCGCGCTGGACCAAGCTCATCTTCAACCTAAACAACGCCCTCCCGGCGATCACAGGGCTCCCGATGCAGCGGATCTACTTCGACCCCGCCACCTCCGAGATCCCGCTCAGGGTGATGCGCGAGGGTATAGAAGTGGCCTACGGCGCCGGGTTCAGGCTGGATCTGTCCCCCGCCGCCCTCGCGATGCGCGCGATGGTCCGGCTGCCGGAGGGGATCCCCGGGAAGGTGCTCGGAATCCTGGGGCGCACGCCGGTGGGCAGGGAGCCGATCTTCGGCTCGACCTGGCAGAGCATCAAGCGCGGCTCCAGGACCGAGGTAGACTACCTCAACGGAGAGATCGTGGAGCTCGGGCGGAAGATCGGGCGGAAGACCCCTTACAATGAACGCGTGGTCGAGCTTGTGCACGAGGTAGAGAAGAAAGGAGAGTTCTTGTCCCCGGAGATGCTGTGGCCGCCGCAGGAAAGATAGCCGTCGTCACCGAGAGCATCGCCTGCCTCTCGGAAGAGGAGGCCAGCAGGTGGGGCATCACCGTGATCCCCATACCGTTCGAGTATGCCGGGAAGGAGTACCTCGACGGCGTGGACATCACCCCCGAGGAGTTCAACAAGATGCTCCGTCCGGACCTGCCCCCCGCCGTGACCTCCGCCCCCTCGCCGGGCACCTACATGGAGGAGTTCTGCAGGCTCGCCTCGGAGGGATGTCAGGTGCTGTGCGTCTCCCCCACCCCCGCGGTCACCCGGATGTACGAGGCAGCCGAACAGGGCCGCAGGCTGGCACAGGAGGAGCGGGGGATAACCTCGCGCATAGAGGTCGTGGACTGCGGAACGGCGACGATGGCCCAGGGCTTCGTGGCGCTCGAAGCCGCCCGCCTGGCCCGCGGAGACGCAACGATGGAGGAGATCCTGCGCAGGGTGAGGCTGCTCTCTTCCCGGGTAGGACTTCTGGTGACGCTGGACACCCTAGAGTATCTGGCGAAGACTTCGCGCATACCCCGCATCGGGGCGCTCTTCGGCAAGGCGCTGCAGATAAAGCCGATCATCTACTTCGGGCAGGGCACCGTAGACCACCTCGACCGTCCCCGCTCGCGCCGCAGGGCCATCTCCCGGATGCTGGATCTGATGGAGGTGCGGCTCAACCACGACGGCCCGCTGCACGTCGCCGTCCAGCACGCGAACGCCCGCGAGGAGGCGGAGTCGCTGCGGGGGGAGGTCGCACGTCGCTTCTCGCCGGAGACCCTGCGCATCGCCGAGTTCTCCCCCGTGATGTCCAGCTACACCGGCCCGGGTCTTCTCGGACTGGCCTTCTACGAGGATCCGGAGGGCCACAGAGCGTGAGCGCCGAAACGCCGAACGGGAGGAGGCTGGCCCTCGCCGCCTCGTACGCCCTGTTGAGCTACCTCTACGGCTCGGTGCCCTTCGTGGCCCTCCTCGCAAAGAAAAAAAATATAGACCTCAAGAAAACCGGATCGAAAAACGTCGGCGCAGCCAACCTCTTCCAGAGCACCAAAAGCCCAACCCTCGCCCTCTCAGGCTGGCTCGCCGACCTCTCCAAGGGCGCCCTGCCCCCCCTTCTGGCCAAAACCATCCTCCCAATCGAAGACGAAAATACAGAGGAGATCCTGGCCTGTTCAGGAGCAACGGCCGGGGTGGCCGGTCAGTGCTGGCCCATCTTCCTCTCCTTCTCCGGTGGCAGGGGTGTCGCCCCACTCATAGGGGCGAGCATGATGCTCGCCCCGAAGCTCGTGCCGTACCTATTCGCCGCCATGACGGCCGGTGGTTCGCTGCGGGCGGTACCCCTGCTCATCGAATCCGGCGAGAAGGACTTCCGGCAGAAGATGCTCCTGGAGGGTAAGAACAGCCGGGTGGTGCCGCTGTGCGTGGGGCTCAGCATCGCCGCCCTCCCGGCCGCGATGCTCATGAGAGGGTACCCGAAGAGCAGGGTCGCGGCCGCCTCGGCGAACGCGCTGATCCTCTTCTCGAGACGGGTGACGGCCGGCGGGATCCCAAAGGGACCCGGGAAGGCGAGGAGGATCCTGAACCGCCTGCTCTACGACCGGTCCGAGGTCTGAAAAAGTGCGTTTCGCGGTGAGCCAGTTCACCACGATGCCCTGGAGCTTCGAGGAAGACCTGGACCGCTACGCCGCGCTCGGGGTCGAGGAGCTCGAGCTGTGCGAGGAGAAACTGGAGAGGGGCAGGGAGATCGAGCAACTCGGCCTGCTGGAGGTGTATGGCATGAGACCGAGCTCGGTCCAGCCCGCCGTCCGCACGCTCTTTCCGAGCCGCATGCAGCCGGAGCCGCAGGAGATCGGGGAGCGCCTCGAGAGGTTCAAGAGCACCGTAGAGCTCGTAGCCCCCTTCGCGCCCGGAGCCGCCTTCGTCTGCAACACCGGCCCCGCGCCGGGAGGCAACGTCGAGGCGGTGATCGAGACGGCCATCCGGGAGTACCGGTCGCTGGCGGAGTTCGCCGCCGGCTACGGGGTCCGAGTCGCTCTCGAGCCCCTCAGCCCCCTCCTGATGAACGTCGAGAGCGCCATCTGGACGGTAGGGCAGGCGATGCGGGTGATAGAAGTGGTGGGGCGGGAGAACTTCGGGTTGTGCCTGGACCTCTGGAACGTCTGGCAGGATGCGGAGGTGGAGGATGAGATCCTTCGCGCCGGGGAGCGCATCTTCTGCGTGCACGTCAGCGACTGGAGGACGCCGCGCTCCTTCGAGGATCGCGAGGTGATAGGCCGCGGCGAGATCCCGTTCGTCCCGCTGCTCCGGGCGATAAACCGCTCCGGCTTTGACGGCCCGTACACGCTCGAGATCTTCTCCCGCAACGTGCCCGGGGCGCTGTGGGAGGGGGATCTGGAAGAAGTGGTGATCGAGAGCAGGAAGGCCCTCGAAAAGATCTGGCGTGAGTCCGTGGTCGGACGGAGCTGAGCCGCCGCCCTCCTCTCTCATTCCCCCTTCTTAGCCCCGAACTCGTAGCGGTTGCGAAGCGCTATCTGAGAGAGTTCGGTCGCGGCGATGACGAACACGAGCACCCCGATGACGATCGGGGCCGGTCCATGGACGGCGGCGATGGCGCCGCTGAGGATCACGCGCTCGATGACCATCGCCTTGTGCGCCGCGAGCGCCTGGGGACGCGTGAGGTGGTGGCGGTTGAGCAGGAGCAGGACGAAGACGGCGCAGGCGATGCAGAACGAGACGGCGAAGAGCCCCAGGGCCACGCTGCTGTGGTGGTAGTAGGAGAAGAGCAGGAGGGCGATGACCACCCACACCAGCGCGAGCGCCGCGGAGATCCAGACGGAGCCCGCGACACCGTAGACGACCGGCACCGTCCGGTATCCGGCCCGCCTGTCACCCTCGAGGTCCCTTATCGCGCCGACGAGGTTGGAGGAGGAGTCGTGGAAGAAGAAGAGACCGAGGAGGGCCGCGACCGCCCATCCACCCCCGGAGAGGGCATCCACCGCCGCCCCGGAGAAGAGTATGGTGAGCGCGGCGAGGAGCCCCCGGTCGAAGTTGCCCAGGATGGCCATCTTCTTGAATGTCTTGGAGTAGGCTATCCCGGAGACGGTGGTCACGACGGCTATGGCGAAGGAGACGGGGCTCAACACCAGCGCCAGGGCGTAGCCGAGCAGGATGTAGAAGACCATGAAAGAGAACGCCTCGCGCGGCGAGACCCGGCCGGAAGGGACAGGCCGGTGGGGCTTGGCGATGGCGTCGAGGTCGCGGTCGTAGTAGTCGCCGGCGTAAAGCCCGGCGATCCAGCCGAGGGTGGGCACGATGAAGCAGAGGGTGACGCGCCACCAGGGCGCCCCCCCGCCGGAGAGGAAGAGCGCCGAGGCGAAACCGAGCATCCCGGCGTGGAACATCGTGTAGGGACGCATCATCTCCAGGTGCGCAAGCAGCTTGGTGCGGAGGTTCATCCCTCGAGTACCCTCCTGCGGTAGCGGGAGAGCGCGATCAGGGGGTAGGTGAGCGCGTAGAAGGAGTTGGAGTAGGAGAGCGAGGCGTAGTAGAGACCGATCACGGCCGGGTCCCATCCGCCGTCGGGACGCTGGCGGTCGATCAGCCACCTCACCCCGCGCTCTATCTCGCGCCGGTGGCGCACCGGATCGTAGCGGAGCAGAGCACCCACCGCCCACGACGTCTCCTCCGCCGTCGAGGGGGCCTCACCATGACCGTCGGACCAGCCACCGTCGTCGTTCTGGTGCGTCGCGAGCCAGCGCGCGGCCTTCTGCGCCATCTCGTCCCGGGCGAGCCCCAGGTCCACCAGCGCCTCCAGCACGTTCGCCGTGCCGCGGGTGTAGGCCCTGAACCACAGCGAATCGAAGCTCCCGTCCTCGTGCTGTTTCTCCCTCAGGTAGCGGAGCGCCCGCCTGGCGCGCCGGCCCTCCCTGACCTCTTTTCCCATCATCGAGAAGGCCGAGAGGATCTGGGAGGTTATGTAGGGGTCGTCGTGGTCGAAGGGCATCCTGGAGTTGCGCACGAACGTGGGCCACGAGCCGTCTCTGTTCTGCATGGCGTAGCACCAGCTCAGCCCGAGCCTGATCGCCTCGTGGTCCGGAGACACGCCCAGGAGCCTCAGGGCCTTCAGCGCGTAGGCGGTGTCGTCGGAATCCGGCCACCCCGCAGGGAGCGCCCAGGCCCATCCGCCGGGCGGCGAAGAGGTCGCGAAGAAAGGTTTCCTGAACTGGCCCGCGAGAAACCACCGCCTGAGCTCACCCGCGCGCGGGACCGGGCGTCCGGCCGCGTGGTAGGCGAAGACGGCCTGGGCCGAGTCGAAGTTCTCGAGGTCCCGGTCTATCGGCCAGGAGCCGTCCTCCCTCTGGCTCTCGCGGATGAAGGGCAGCGCCCGGCCCAAGATGTCCGTCGCCCCCACCTCGGCCTGGGTGAGCGCGACCACGATGAGCGAGGTCAGGAAGGCCGACTCCTCGTAGGAACCGTTGGGCCCCTGCGCCTTCCTCAGCCAGCCGAGCGCCTCCCTCCTCGCCCTGCTCTTCACCGGCTGCCAGAACCCCGGCGCGGGCCGGAAGTGCTCGTGCATCATCGAGAGGCTCAGGAAGGCGGGGAAGGTGGTGGAGACCGTGCGCCGGATGCGGCGGGGCAGCAGGATCATCTCCGTCGGGAGCTTCCTTATCTCCTCCCAGCGAACGAACCCGCAGAGCGCCCAGAGCGAGCGGCAGGGACCGCTCAGGGTGACCCTGGACGGGTCGTTTATGGCTTCGAAACCCCCGTGCCGATCCACCCACTCCCGCGCGGCGCGTATCTCCTCCTCGTACTCACCCGGCGCACACATCGAGAGCACTGCGGCCGTGAGGCTCGTCGCGTTCATGTTGGAGGGATCCACGACGCCATCCCCCCAGCCCCCGTCCGGGTTCTGGTCGGCGGCGAGCCACCCGAGCCCGCGTTCGACGGCCCCCTCCGGGGCGGCGTCCGGATGCAGGCTCAGGGCGAGGCAGGAGATGGCGGTGGCGAGGGCCGAGGAGGACATCTCGCCCACCCAAGAGCCATCCGGTCTGCGGTGTGACTCGAGGAAATCGAAGGCCCGCTGCTGGGCCTCGACGAGCGAGTGGGGTTCGATCTTTGCTTCCTCCATCATCCCTCCTTCCTCCTCGGCACCCCGACCACGTACTCCAGGAACCCCCTCATCCCCCGCGCCTCGATGCCCGAATCCTCCAGCGCCGCGAGGGCGGACCTCCGGGCCTCCCCGGAGAGCTCCAGTGCCCCATCTCTGCCCAGCATCCCGGTGAACACCCTCTCTTCGGTCGGGATTAGACCGTCGAGCTCGAGCGAGATCCTCTGGCAGACCCCTGCGTACCAGGCGCACCTTCCGAGGGCGTCCAGCTCCCTCTCCGTCCCCCCGGCCAGCGCCGCTCCCATCCTGGCCGACGCCCGGAAGAGAGCCCCCCACTTCAGTCGGTAGACATCCTCGGGACGCTCCGCCACCCCTCTGAGCCCGACCGACTGGCCGCCGACCATACCCCCGGTGCCGGTCGCGAGGGCAAGCTCCTGCACCGCCCTCAGCACCCGCTCCGGCGCTCCCCGCTGTTCTCTGGTGAGGAGCCCGAGGGCCTCTCCCCAGAACCCGTCCCCGGCGAGGATGGCCGTCGCCTGATCCACATCCTCCAGGTACGACTCGAGCTCAGGTACCACCCTCCCAAGAGCCGGTAGCGCGTCGTGGATCATCGAGATGATGTGCGCGAACTCCACCGCGCCGGCCGCCGGCAGCACCTCCTTTGCCTCGAGCCCCAGGTCGCACGCGGCCTCCATGCACGCAAGACCGTACACCCGACCCTCCCCGTCCGCGAGCAGCGGCAGCCTCATCGCCCTGACGAGGTCGCCGAGCCTCCGTTCGGATGAAAACCTTATTCCCTGGAGGTATTCCTCGAGTAACGCTTCGTGTGAAAGGACCGCACCGGAGCCTCCGCTCTCCTCGTAGACCCAGGCTCCTCCCGCTCTCAAAAACCGTTCCGCCGAAGATGCCAACAAAAGCCCCCTCTGCCGTCAGGGTGCATCCAGTTCATAAATCTTTTCTTATCCTCAGCATAACGCGGATTTTTAAACATACCGTGAGCTCTCTGTAAAGTGTCCGTAAAGCCGGGGGAACCCTTCAAGCGCTCCCGCCCAGAGGGTATAATCTGCTCCAGGCTTTTGTCAGACGTTCTCGCGAGGGGGATGCACAGATGCTCAACTCCAGCCTTCTGACCAAGCTTGCGGTGGCAGCCCTCATCGTCGCCTGCGCTTTTACAGCCCGGGTCGCCCTTGCCTACTTCGAGGGTGGCTCTCAAACCCTAGGGTTCATCCAGGCCGCCATCGCCCAGACCACGGGCGCCTCGGGCGACACCGGTTCCACCACCCCCGCGGGTACCACGTCATCCGGGAGCACCTTCTCCTCTGGAGCGACCACGAACCCGTCTTCCCCCTCCCGGACCATCCCTCAGAACTCCTCCCCTTCGAGCCCCGCGAGCTCCGGCGCTGCAGCATCCCAGTACTCGAATCCGTCGACCGGCCAGTACGGCACGACGGGGACCAGGATAAGCTCCGGCGGCCCCAGGTTCGGCCCCGTTCCACTGATGTCCGACGGCAGGTGCCCGGTGGAGTACCCGCTGCACAGGAGCGACGGCTGCTACAGGAGGTAACCTACAGCGGTGGTAGGGTGTTGTACCTGTACGCCCTCGCGGTGAGTTCCTCGGCACGCCTTATGTAACGCAGGGTCGTCTTCGGGTCCGAGTGCCCGAGAAACTGCTGTATGACGAGCAGCGGAGCCTCGTTCATCGCCATGTTCGTCCCCACCGTATGACGTATCGAATGCGGAGAGATGGCCTTCGTGATCCCGGCCTCCCTCGCGTACTTCTTCACCATGTAGCGCACCGCGCGGGTCGTGAGCGGCTTGTCCCTGCCTTTTCTCGAGGGGAAGAGCGGCTTTCTGGCATCCGACTGCGAGACGAAGCTCCTTCCGCTCGAGAGCACGTAGCGCTGCACGAGCGCCCACAGCTCCGGGGAGGCGGGCACGTTGCGCACCTTACCCCCCTTACCTTCGACCCGCACGAAGACCTGGCCGTCGACCACCTCCCGGAAGTCCCCTATCTTCAGCCCCACGACCTCAGCTTCCCTGAGCCCGCAGGAGGCCATCACCGCAAGCATCACGTAGTCGCGCAGGTTGCACCGGCGGGCGGCCTGGAGCATGCGCGAGAGTTCGCTCTGGGTGAGCACGTTGTAGGACGGGTCGTGAACCACCCGGGGGCTCTTGGCGAAGAACTTGACGGTCTCGGGGTTCAGCCTCGTCATCCCGGCCATGTACGCGAACGTCAGAAACCTGCGCACCACCGTGAGCTTCTTCGCCGCCGTCACCGCCGGGTACACCTCGAGCAGCCGCCTCCTGTAGAGGGAGACGTCCTCCGCACTCAGCTCGGCGACGGAAGCCAGGCCGAGCTCCCCTTCGACGAACTCGAGGAAGAGCCGGATCTCTGTATTATAAGTTTTTTTCGTCTGAGGGCTGGAGAGGGTATCGAGGAAGAGGTCGACGAGCCGCTGGCGTTCGGGCGGGGGGGATGTGTGCCGGGCGGGGAGGCTGCTTTCAGGGTTCATCGTAGGAGATCAGCGAGACCACGGGGTATGGAGCGAGGCGGCTGCGGCCCTCGAGGAAGCGAAGTTCGATTAGGAAGGCGCAGGCGGCGACGATCCCGCCTGCGTTTTCGACCAGCTCGCACATGGCGCGGGCTGTGCCGCCGGTGGCGAGGAGGTCGTCGGCGACGAGGACGCGGGTCCCCGGGGGTATGGAGTCGGCGTGGGCCTCGAGCGAGTCGGTACCGTACTCAAGATCGTAGGAGGCCGAGATGGTCCGGCGAGGGAGCTTGTTCGGCTTGCGGGCAAGTATCAGGCCCTTCCTCGCGCGGTAGGAGAGGGCGGTGCCGAAGACGAAGCCCCGGGCCTCCGCGGAGAGGATCCTGTCATATTCGTAGGGTTCTGTGGCCTCCGCAAGCGCGTCCACGGCGGCGTGCAGGGCCTCTCCGTCCTCGATCAGGGGGGTTATATCCTTGAAGGAGATGCCGGGGCGCGGGAAGTCGGGGACCGTCCTTATCCTGCGCTCCAGCTCCCGCAACGTAAGCGTACTCAAGGCGCGAACGACTCTATGATACTCGCCATCATGAGCTCCTTCAGGCGCGAGTCAACCCCGGCGAGGTGCCGCGCCTTGTGCATGGCCTCGGCGATACGGGCCTCGTCGCCGCTGCGAAGATCGGGGTTGAGGATCTGCTTGAACATGGCGGCCTCCCGCTCGACGGCGGCCATGATGCCGCGCAGGTGGCGGGGCTGGATGCCGTATTTGGCCATCTCGCGGGCCATGCGCACGATCTCCACGTCGCGCTGCTTGAGGTCGCCGTTTCTGCCGATGACGCCCAGACTGGCCAGTTCGTCGACGAAAGGCGGCTCCACCTCCACGGTCTCCGCGAGCTCCTCCCGGGTGTAGGTGCGGTCTTCGGCGAGCCGGGAGAGACCGTCCGGCGAGTCCTGTGAGGAGTAGAAGGGCTCTCCCCTGTCTATGCGTTCCTTGATGACCTTGAGCGGCAGGTACTCTTCGTCCTGCAGCTTCAGGATGTAGCGCAAGAGCTCCACGTCTCTGCGGGAGAAGAGCCTGTAGCCACCGCGGGTGCGTGAGAGCGAGAGCAGCCTCCGGCGCTCCAGGTATCGTATCTTGCTCACCGAGAGCGTCGGGAACTCGGGCCTCAGCTGCTCAACCACCTCACCGATGGTGTACTTCTCTCTGCTTCCGTCGCCCTGCGCTGTCATCTTCCCCCCATCGGCCTACGACGAGACGAACTTGAAGCGGTACTTGCCCACCTGTATCTCATCCCCGTTGCGCAGGTCGACTTCATCCACCCGCACCCGGTTGACGTAGGTCCCATTGAGCGATCCGACATCTTTTATCGAGAAACCGTGATCGTTGCGCCGTATCTCGGCGTGGCGCCGGGAGACCGTGACGTCATCGAGGAAGATATCGCTGCTCGGGCTGCGCCCCACCGTCACCCGCTCCCCGCGGATGTCGTGCATCCGGCGCCCGGCGGTCCCCTCCACCTGGTCGAGCTCTATGAGCAGGGCCTCGCTTCCTCCCCCGGGGACCGGGCGGGAGATCTCGTCCTCATAGTCGGCGAAGCTGGGAGAGTAGGAGACCGTCGCGTAGCCCTCGGTCAGCGGCACCCCGCACTCGCCACAGAACTTCATCTGCGGCGAGACATCCGCTCCACAGTTGGGACACCTGCTCAAAAGCTGTCTTCCTCCCGGAAATCGACCCGCCGCAGTATGGCATCGGCGAGATCCTCCGGCGCGAGGGAGGACGCACCCCTGCGGACCAGCTCCGACCGTATCGTGTCTATCCTGCCCTGGATGATCCTGCGCCGGTAGCTGATCCTCCGCTCCTCCACGACCAGCTCCTCGAGCAAACCCCTGAGCTCGTCGGACGGAGCGGCGGTCAGATCGGGGAGGTTCTCATCAAACTCTTCTTCCACTGGACCTCTCCTCGCACCCTCGACTCTCCATACGACGTGCAGTATAGTCCGACATGAACCTGAAGTACAGTCTTAGGCCACCATCACTCACTCTGGATGAGGTTCCGCACGAGCTCCACGTACTCCTGCATCAGATGCTGGGGCCTCCCGCCGTCCTCGACCTCCGCGTAGACGTAGAAGAGCGGGTTGTCCGGGTCGGGGAGCATGAGCACCCACCCGCCGTCGAGGCTCAATCGCACCCCGTCGGTGAGGATGGCGTCGGGGTCCCCCCCGAAGCGCTCGGCGAGACCCCTCATCACACGGCCCTTCGCGGACCAGGGGCACTCGAGCCGCTCGCGCACCACCCGCCCGAAGCTCTCCCCGAACCTCTGGCGCACCGAGGAGAGCGGCCTCTCCCGGAAAGCCTCGAGCGCCCGGGAGAGGGTCATGAAGCAGTCGGAGGCCGGCAGGAAGGAGGGGAAGATGTAATGTCCATCCTCGGTTCCGGCGAGGTCCGCGTGGTGCTCGGCCGCGGTGAGCGCGACGTTGCCGAGCCCCGTGCGGCTGAGGATGACCCTCCCACCGGACTCCTCGACCAGGCGGGTGTACTCGCTGCTCAGGTTGACCGGCAGCACGACTAGGTTCGGCTCCAGAGCCACGATGAGGCAGGCGAGCATCACGTCGGGGGGTACGGGCTCCCCCTGATCGTCGACGAACCAGACGGCCTCTCCGGAGGGCTCGACGACGCATCCGAAGGCCGCCCCGACCGTGGGGACCATGTTCCCCACCCGCTCCAGGCTCTCCTCGAGGTTCGGACGGGCCACACTCCCCACGACGTTCGCGTTGACGAACCCGGAGATCACGACCGCGTTCACGCCCAGTCGGGAGAAGACCCGGTTGGAGACGAGGCCGGCGACCCCGCCGGAGAAATCCACTACGATCGTGGAGCCGGAGGTCCTGCCACGGTCGGTGGCCCGCTCCAGGCGCTCGACGTACTGCTCGACGGCGCGGCCGGGGTAGATCAGCTCCCCTATGTCCCCGTCGAAGGCCCGGCGGTACTCCTCGCGCACGAAGACCTTCTCGATGCCGCGCTGCTCGGACTCGCCCATCGGGGTACCGTCCGAGGAGAAGAACAGGATCTCCACGTCGTCCGGGTCTTCCCCCGAGCGTACGTGCGCCCCCGCCGAGGATTTGCCCGCCAGGACGTCGTGGCGCACCACCCCGGCATGCGCCGCCCGCAGATCGCGCACGTTGACCCCGGTGGCGAGCAGCGCCGCGGTCATCGCCCGCTTGCAGGCCTGGGCGGCGAGAGAGGCGTCCCGCCCCAGGGTCACCACAGCCCCGGGGTCGAGGGTCGTACCGAAGGAAGAGGCGAGCCTGACGACGAACTCGGGGGTGAGGTCCACGTTGAACTTGCCCGAGACGATCCCGCCCTTGAAGATCGTGCGCAACCCCATCGTCTCGTAGATGAGGCTGTGGGTGACGTTCGCCCCGCTCTCGACGGTCTTGTGCGGGTAGATCTTGACCTCCGGGGCGATGGTGGCCCCCTCCCCGACGATGACGTCGTCGCCGAGCGCGCTGCGCTCCAGGATGCGCGCCCGGGCCTGGATGTACGACGAGCGCCCGACCAGAGTGTCCTTCAGCTCGGCCCCCTCGCCGACGTAGGTTCCTTCGGCGATGATCGAACGCTCTATCACCGCGCCGGAGGAGATGACGACGTTGTCCCCGATCACCGAGTAGGGGCTGATCCTGGCGCCCTCGTCGACGCGGGCGTTCTCGCCGATGACGACCGGGCCTTCGAGCTGCTCCTCGTCGACCTGCGCCCTGCTGCCGATGTACACGTTGCCCTTGAGCCTGGTGCCCGGCGGCCTGACGCCCTTCACCTTCCCGTCGAGGACGTCGCGCTGGGCGGAGGCGTACTGCTCGAGGGTGCCGATGTCCTCCCAGTAATCGTCGGTGACGTAGCCGTAGAGCTTTCTTCCCTCCTCGAGCATCTTCGGGAAGAGCTCCTTGGAGAAGTCGTACTCCCCCTCCTTCTCCGGGTCCGGGATCTCGTCCATCACCGAGGCCTCGAGCAGGTAGATGCCGGTGTTGACCGTATCCGAGAAAACCTGCCCCCAGGCCGGCTTCTCCAGAAAGCGCGAGATGCGCCCGTCCTCCTCGGTTATCACGATCCCGAAGTCGAGCGGGTTCTCGACGCTCTTGAGGACCATCGTCGCCTCCGAGCCCTTCTCTTCGTGGAAGGAGACGAGCGCGCTGAGGTCGGCGTCGGTGAGGGCGTCCCCGCTTATGACCAGGAAACGCTCCCCCCTGAGGTCAAGCTTGCGCTCGGCCATCTTCACCGAACCGGCCGTCCCGGCCGGCACGTCCTCGACCGAGTAGGAGATGTCGACCCCCCACCGCGATCCGTCGCCGAAGTAGTCCCTTATCTCGTCCGGCATGAACTGCAGCGTGACCACGATGTCCGTGAAACCGTGCCGCTTGAGCAGGTTGACGATGTGCTCCATGCACGGCACGTTGGCTATCGGGATCATGGGTTTGGGCTGGTTGCTCGTCAGCGGCCGCAGACGGGTTCCCTGCCCGCCGGCCATTATCACGGCCTTCACCTTCTGCTCAACACCCCCTTGTAAGCCTCCCCGGTACTGTTCTCCCGGGTCTTTGCGGCGACTCCTTCATCTTAACTTTAACCTCACCCGCCCCGTGGGGCCACCTTAAAACTCATCTGCTGGAGCGCAGCCTGAGCCTGAAGCCCACCCCCCAGAGCCCGTAGCGTTCCCTGAAGGCGTTCTTGAGATAGCGGACGTAGCTGTCGGGAATGTCCTTCGGCCTGGTGGCGAAAAGGGTGAACTCCGGCGGCCGCTCGCCGGTCTGCAGGGCGAAGCGCACCTTCACCCTCCGCGGCGGCGGGTTCTTCGCGGTGAGCTCCCGGACGAACTCCGCGACCTCGTGGGTCGGCACCCTGAGACCGTAAGCCCGGTGCAACCCGAGGGCGAGCTCGTACACCCCCTCGAGCCCGCTGCCTTCGAGCGCGGAGAGCGCCCTCACCGGCGGCTTGAGGTCGGTCATGCGTACCTCGAGCGTTCGTTCGATCTCTTTTATCCTCTCCTGCGGGACGAGGTCCCGCTTGTTGACTAGCACGCCGAAGGCCCTGCCAGCCTCCTGTATCTGGCGCGCGATCTGCAGGTCCCCGGAGACGAGCCCCTCGACCGCATCCACGAGCAGGAGCGAAACCTCCGATCTGCGGATCGCCTCGGCGCTGCGCAGCGCGGAGTAGTACTGCACGCCTCTTGCCCTGCGCGCGTTCCGGGCCACCCCCGCGGTGTCCAGCACCGAGAAGGTCTGCCCGTCGACCTCCAGCGTCCCCGCCACGACGTCGGTCGTCGTACCGGGCACCTCGGAGACGACGGCCCGCTCGGAGCCGAGCAGGCTGTTCAGCAGCGTACTCTTCCCGACGTTGGGACGGCCCACGATCGCGAGACGCGGATGTTCGGCCTCCTCTTCGCCGACAGCCTCGGGGAACAGCCCGACCACGACATCGAGCAGGTCCCCCACCCCTATGCCGTGCAGCGCGGAGATCGGATGCGGCTCCCCCTCCCCCAGAGAGTAGAACCCGTAGCGATCGGCGTCGTTCTGCGGGTCGTCGAGCTTGTTTACGGCGAGCACGACCGTAGATCCCATCCGGCGCAGCTCCCTCGCGATCACCGCATCGGCCTCCGTCACCCCGGTGCGCGAGTCGGTCAGGTGTATGACCACATCGGCCTCTTCGGCCGCGATCCTGCTCTGCAGCGTCACGAGCGCCTGCAGACCATCCGCCCCGTAGGGTTCCATTCCTCCGGTGTCGACGAGCACGAACTCCCTGCCGGCCCACTCGGCTCTCGCGTAGGTGCGGTCGCGCGTGGTGCCGGGCTCTTCTGCCACCACCGCCTGCCTGCGCCCGAGGATGCGGTTCACCAGGGTGCTCTTGCCCACGTTGGGAGCCCCGACCACGGCCACGACCGGAAGGTGGCTGCTCAACGCCACTCCCCCTTCTTTCCCGCCTCGGGGAGCCGGTAGATCTCACGCAACAACTCATCTGCGGCCTTCCGGTAGGCCTCGCGCCCCTTGAGATCCCGCGGTACGCTGATCGGCTCTCCGACGTAGGTGCGAAACCTCGCGCCCCGCAGCCGCGCGATCGGACCGGGCACCGGCCCCAGATACACCGGCAGGATCTTCGCCCCGCTGCGTGCCGCGAGCATGATGGCCCCGCTCTTGGCTTCGCGCGAGACGCCCTCGGTGCGGTGGGTGCCTTCGGGGAAGATACCCAGCGCCCACCCCTCCCCGAGCAGCCTGAGACCGGCACGCAGCGCGTTGTGCCCGCCACCCTGCCGGTCCACGGGGAAAGCGCCCACGAACCGGAAGAACCTACGGAAGGGGAAGACGAAGATCTCCTTCTTGGCCATCCACTGTATGCGCCGGGGAACGGCCATGCAGACGAAGAGAGGATCCAGGTACCTGGTGTGGTTCGCAGCGACGATGAGCGGCCCGCTCTCCGGCGTCCGCTCCTCCCACTCGCACTCGAACCCCACGGCCAGCCGGGCAGCCGCGACCACCACCCTCCGGAGCAGGCGGTACCTGCCCGACATCTCGACCCTGGGCATCCCCTCACCCCCCCGCGGAGGAGCCGCTGCGCCGGCGGGCTAGGGCCGTTATCTTCTCGACTACCTCCTCGAAGCCCATGTCCGTGGTGTCCAGCACCACCGCGTCCGGGGCGGGCCTGAGCGGGGCGCTCTCCCGCTCCGTATCCCGACGATCCCGCAGCATTATGGCCCGGCGCACTTCGTCGAGCTCGGACTCCATGCCGCTCTGCAACGCCCTCCGCCGGGCCCTCTCCTCCGTAGAGGCAGAGAGGAATACTTTCAGGTCGGCCTCGGGGAGAACCACCGTGCCTATGTCCCTCCCTTCCACCACAGCCCCACCCGCCCGCCGGGCCTCCTCCGCCGCCCTGCGCTGCACGGGCAGCAGGACCTCCCTCACTCCGGAGTGCACAGATACCCGGGACGCCACCCCGGAGACCTCGGGCGCGTGCAGCTCTTCTCCGGAGATCCACCTGCCGTCGTATCTCACCCCGCCGGGCGCCAGCTCCATCTTCCTGGCTATCCGAACCAGCCCCTCTTCGTCGGCGTGATCCACACCCTCCTCGAGAGCTACCAGCGCCACGGCACGGTAGACAGCACCGGTGCTTATGTCCACCACCCCAAGCCTGCGTGCCACCTCCCGGGCCACCGAGCTCTTGCCACTCCCGGCCGGCCCGTCTATAGCTATCAGAATTCCACCCATATACGAACCGGAAGTATAGCCGATGTACCCCACCCTAACCGCGTAGCCCCTCCAGCAACCCGAAGTACCCGGGCAGCGTCTTCGTGACGCACCCGGGATTCTCTATCCGGATACCCTCCGCCACCAGTCCAGCCACCGCAAACGACATCGCCATCCGGTGGTCGTCGTAGGTTCGGACCAGCCCCCTACGCAACCTCCTGTCCTTTCCGGGTATTATGCGTAAAGAATTCACTCTCTCTTCGACCCGGACGCCGAGTCGGGAGAGTTCGCGGGCGACGGCGGAGAGGCGGTCGGTCTCCTGGTGGCGGGTATGCCCGAGGCCGGTCATGGTGGTGGGGCGATCGGCGAAGGGGGCGATAGCGGCGAGGGTCATCATGGTATCTGAGATATCTCCCATATCGGCGTCGATACCACGCAGACGTTCGGGGCCCCGGACTTCGACCACGCCGGCGTCGAAGGCGACCTGGCATCCCATACGTTTGAGGAGGTGAACGAACCGGAGGTCACCCTGGATGGCATTGGGAGGCAGACCAGCGACCCGGATGCGCCCACCGGTCGCCGCGGCGACGGCGAAGAAGTAGGAGGCGGCCGAGGCGTCGGGTTCAACGGCGTAGTGACGCGCCCGGTAGGCACCGGGGGACACGCGGTATCCGCCTTCGAACGACTCGAGGGTGCCACCGAAGGAGCGCATCATGCGCGCCGTGATCTCCACGTAGGGTTTCGAGACGAGCTGTCCGCCCACCTTCAGCGAGAGGCCCTCCCTGGTGTAAGGCGCGGCGAGGAGGAGGCCGCTCAGGAACTGGCTGCTCTTATCGCCGGGGACGGTGACGGAGCCTCCGGGGATGCCACCGCCATGGACGACTATCGGGAAACGGCCTTCGTCCTCCTCGTAGTCGACGCGCACCCCGAGGGCGCGCAGGGCGTCAACGAGATCGGAGACGGGGCGCTCGCGCATCCTTGGGGTTCCATCAAGCCGGTAAACGCCCCGTCCCAGGGCCAGGAAGGGTGGAAGGAAACGGGCCACCGTCCCGGCGTTGCCCACGAAGATATCCGCCTTTCCCGCCGGGATCCTCCCGCCCAGCCCGACCACCTCCACCCTCCGACCCGGCACGTCGGCGAAGACTTCGAACCCCAGTTGCACGAGGGCTTGCATCAGCCAGAATGTGTCATCCGAGAAGAGGGGGTTCGAGATCGTTGAGCGGCCAGCAGCCAGGGCGGCCAGGATGAGCGCCCGGTTGGTTATGGACTTGGAGCCGGGCACCCCAACCTCCGCGTCCGGTGGCTTCTTCAGTGGTACGATCTCCAGCTCGTCCGGGAAATTTCCGCGCACGTCCTCGACGCCGAAGTCCCGTCCGGGGACGCCCTTTATCTCCCTCGCCACAGCTCCTCCACCTCCTCTCCGGTCAGTCGGCGGTACTCTCCCGGCGCGAGATCTCCGAGCCGCACCGGCCCCACCCTCACACGCTCCAGGTGGACGAGGTGAAGTCCCACGGCCTGGCAGGCCCTGCGTATTATGCGTTTACGGCCTTCATGGATGGTGAGGTGGAGGACGGTGCGGTGCCGCCCGCGGTGCAGGCGGGAGATCACGGGCGGGGCCATCGGACCGTCCTCGAGATCGGGCCCTGCGGCGAGAGCATGCAGCGCATCTTTGGGAACCGGGTTCTGCAGGGTGAGGCGATACTCTTTTTCGATCTCGTAGGAGGGGTGGGCTACGCGGTGAGCAAGCCTGCCGTCGTTGGTCATGACGATCAGGCCGGTCGTATCCGCGTCGAGCCGCCCCACGGGGACGAGACCGGGAATGGAGGGGACGAGCTCCGCGACCGTCGGCCTGCCCCGCTCGTCGGAGAGGGTGGTGATGTAACCCGCCGGTTTGTTGAGCGCCAGGTAGGCCCTGGTCTCCGGCAGGTGGACGGGTCTTCCGTCGAGGAGCACGGTGTCTCCAGGGGAGATCTTCATCCCCAGAGGGGCCACGCTTCCGTTGACCTGCACGCGCCCCTCCCTGATGAGGGCCTCCGCCTTACGCCGGGAGGGCGCGGCGCCGCTGCGGGCGAGGTAAGCCTGCAAACGCATCATTCCTTCCCCGGAGCCCGGTCTGTCAGCCGCTCGCGCACCCGCGCGAGCTCCTCCTCGCTCACCAGCTCCTCGAGGGGTGTGAAGTCCCCGCGCCCTTCGGCGGAGGTCGCGATGAGGAAATCCTCGGTGACGTCCAGCAGTGCCGGCGCCCCCGGGCTCTCCCCGTCGGTGCCCACCTCGGCGAGGAGGTTGCGTTCGATGAGGTGACGCACCACGGCGTCGGAGTTCACACCCCGCACGGAGGAGATGGCGCCACGCGTCATCGGCCCCAGGTAGAGCACACAGGAGAGCACCTCGTAGGCGGCGCCCGAGAGCGGCGCGGGACGGGCCTCACCGCGGAAGCGTTCGACCGCTCCCGCGCAGCGGGGGTTCGTCGCGAGTTGCCACCCTCCGGCCACCTGCCGCAGGACAATGCCGGAATTCTGCACGTCGTACTTGCCGGCGAGACGGGAGAGCGCCTGCTCCAGCTCATCCCGGTCAAGCCCGGTGGCCGAGAGAAGGGCCCGCTCGCCGATCGGCCTCCCACTCACCAGCAGCACGGCCTCTACGAGCACCGCGGGGTCCGGGCTCTCCATCACGCCGGCATTACCCTCAGGGGTCCGAAAGGCTCCTCCTGCAACAGGCGCACCTCGCCCTCGGAAGCGAGCGAGACCGCGGCCGCGAACGCCAGTGCCCGGCCGACGCGGTCCATGTCCCGCACGAGCTCCTCGTAGGAGAGTGGCCCTCCACCTTTGAGCAGAGCGTCCCGGATCAGGGACACAAGATCCCGCAGGCTCAGCGTTATCCGGTCGATGTGCGCCAGCGAGGGCTCCTCCAGCCTCGAGAACACGCGCCGCGCGGACACCTCAAGCCTCCTGCGGTCAATCCGCAGCATTCCCCTCCGGGGTTCGAGCGCGTGTCCCGTCGGGTGGTATCCCCAACCACGCTCGAAACGCCCCCTGAGATACTCAGCGCCCCGCTTCACCCTGAGGTAGGTGGATAGCCTCTGTGCCAGGTCCTCCGCGGAAACCTCCTCCCCGGCATCACCCGCCGGCTCCTCTAGGGCAGGGAAGAGAGAGTTGCTCTTGAGCAGGACGAGGGCCGCTGCAGAACCGGCGAACTCGGCGTCGCGCTCGAGGGCTCTCTCTCCCTCCGAGATACGCTCCCTCAGGTAGAGGGACACGAGGTCGCGCAGCGGGACCTCGAAGACGTCGATCTCCTGGTGGAGTATCAGGGCGAGGAGCCACTCGTACGGTCCGGAGTAGACCTCGATCTCGACGCTGAAGTCCGAAAGGGGGCGAGGAGATCCCGGATTCATCTCACCTCCCGGTGGAGGGGCAGAACTGAGGAGAGAGAATGATATTCCATGCCGCAGGCTCTGGCCAGCGAACGGCTCACCACGCTTCCCTCGGCGAGCGCCACGCCCACGCCGAGCCCCGGGTCGGAGTTGAGAGAGTCGGCCAGCCCGAGTCCCGCGATGCTGCGGACATAAGGGAGCAGGGCGTTGGAGAGGGCGTGGGTGGCCGTCACGGGCACGGTCGCGGGTACGTTCTTCACGCAGTAGTGGATCACGCCCTCCTCAACGAAGGTCGGGTCGTCGAGGGTGGTCGGACGGGAGGTCTCCACGCAACCACCGTAGTCGACGTCCACGTCGACTATGACGCTGCCGTCGCGCATGGCGGCGACCGTCCGGCGGCCGACCAGGTGAGGGGTCCTCGTCCCGGAGACGAAGACAGCCCCGATGAGGAGGTCCGCACGCGTCACCGCCTCCTCGACGTTCATCGCGTTCGCCGCCAGGGTGGTCACCCCCTCGGGGCTCATCTCCTCCAGGCGTCGCAGGCGATCGAGGTCCCGGTCCATCACGGTCACCTGGGCCCCGAGGCCGCTCGAGACTCTGGCGGCCACGGACCCCACGATCCCGCACCCAAGGATGACTACCCGGCCGGGCCGCACGCCGGTCGCGCCGCCGAGCAGGATCCCGCGGCCCCCCTCGTTCTTCTGCAGGTAGCGAGCCCCGATCTGAGGGACGAGGCGACCGGCGATCTCGCTCATCGGGGTCAGCACCGGCAGGCGTCCCCGGCGGTCGCGGATGCTCTCCAGGGCGACAGCGATGCAGCGAGAGTCGAGCAGAGCCCGCATGAGCTGCGGGTTGACCGGGAGGGAGAGGAAGGCCAGAAGGATGAGATCCTCCCTCAGGTAGGCGTACTCCTCGGGCGGCGGCCCCGAGACACGGGCGATGAGCTCCGCTCCCTCGTAGACCGAAGCGGCCTCCTTCAGGATGCGGGCGCCGGCCTCCCGGTAGCGGGTGTCCGGGATGTCGGCCCCCGCGCCAGCCCCGCGTTCGACCAGCACCAGATGGCCCACGCGCGTCAACTCGTAGACGGCGTGAGGATCGAGCGCGACCCGCGTCTCACCGGGGGCGCGTTCGCGCACGATCCCGATCCTCAAACCGCCACCCCCCTGCTTCCCCTGGCGAGCACACCCCCGGTGCTCCACACCCCGGCGACCTCCCAACCGTCCTGCAGCAGCATCCGGCGCAGCTCATCCAGAAGCGATCCCGTACCCAGACACAGGTCGGAGCCGGAACCCACGGGGGCGAGAGACGGCGCTTCCCGGGGCGAGAGCCCGCGGGACTCCAGCGAGCGGCAGAGTTCCAGGCGCCGGCTCCGGCTGAAGACTCTGGCCCCGGCGAGGCGTTCCGCCGCCATCTCGAGCATCGCCCCGGTGACGGCCGCAAGCGAGCTCACCCCGCGCAGCACCGAATCGAGCATCCCGGAGAGATCTCTCCGGTAGAAGGAGCGCAGCTCGCAGGCGATGTAGCCGGTCGTATCGGAGGTCATCCTGCACACCGCATGCAGGCTGCCACGGTCCGGCACCCCACGGCTCCAGGAGGAGAGGAGCCCATCCTCCCGCGGGGGCCTCTCCTGCCAGCGCAGGTTAGCGCGCAACAGCATCGCGCCCGGGGTGCGGCTCACCACGGTGCCCGGCGGCTCCTCCGGCAGCAGCAGCACCCTACCCCTCAGCGTCAGCCTCCCTCCCCACTCCTCGCCACCTCCGGCGAGAGGTGGCGCAGCCTGCCGCAGGCCCTGACGAAGCCCAGAAACAGCGGGTGCGGGCGCAGCGGGCGGCTCTTGAACTCCGGGTGGAACTGGCTCCCTATGAAGAAAGGGTGATCGGGGATCTCTGCCAGCTCGACCAGCCTGCCGTCCGGGGAGAGCCCGGAGAAGATCATCCCGGCTTCCTCCAACGCGCTCCGGTAGGCGTTGTTCACTTCGTAGCGGTGGCGGTGTCGTTCTCCGATGGTGCCACTGCCGTAGAGCGACTCGGCGAGCGTGCCGGGGACTATCCGGCAGGGGTAGTGGCCGAGACGCATGGTCCCACCCTTGTCGACGCCTATCTGGTCGGCCATGATGTCTATGACCGGGTGTGGAGTGTCTTCGTCGAACTCGGTCGAATCTGCCCCTTTGAGCCCGGCGACGTTGCGGGCGAACTCGATGACCGCGACCTGCATCCCCAGACACAGCCCGAGGAAGGGTTTGCCGCTTTCGCGGGCGTAACGGACGGCCTCGATCTTGCCCTCCACCCCGCGGCTGCCGAAGCCGGGGACGACGAGGACGCCGTCCGCCCCGCCCAGCAGCTCTCCGGCCGCCCGCTGGTCTGTTATCCTCTCCGCGTCTATCCAGTCCAGATCGGGCTTGAGCCCGCAGGCCACGCCCGCGTGCCCGAGCGCCTCGACGATGGAGATGTAGGCGTCCTGCAGCCGGGTGTATTTGCCGACTATCGCTATCCTCACGCTCTCTTCGAGGGAGGTCATCCTCTCCACCAGATCGCGCCAGCGGGCCAGGTTGGCGCGCGGGGCAGGCAGGCCAAGCTTCTCCAGGACCAGCTCGTCGAGCCCCTCGTCGTGCAGATCGAGCGGGATCGCGTAGAGCGAGGGGGCGTTGAGCGCCGGGATCACCGACTCGAAGTCCGCATCACCGAAGAGGGCGATCTTGCGCCTTATCTCCTCGCTTATCGGGCGGTCGGCGCGGCAGATGATGATGTCCGGGGAGATGCCTATCTCGCGCAACCGCTGCACGGAGTGCTGGGTCGGCTTGGTCTTCAGCTCCCCGGCGGCCTCGATGTAGGGGACGTAGGAGACGTGGACGTAGAGGACGTTCTTCCGGCCCACGTCGTTGCGGAACTGCCTTATCGCCTCCAGGAACGGCAGGCTCTCGATGTCTCCCACCGTGCCGCCGATCTCGGTGATGACGATGTCCCTGTCCTCGCCGAGGCGTCCGATCCTGCTTTTTATCTCGTTGGTTATGTGCGGGATCACCTGCACGGTCGCCCCCAGGTAGTCGCCCCGCCGCTCGCGCTGGATGACCTCCCAGTAGACGCTGCCGGTGGTGACGTTGGAGAGCCGGCCCAGGTTCTCGTCCAGGAAGCGCTCGTAGTGTCCCAGGTCCAGGTCGGTCTCGGCCCCGTCCTCGGTGACGAAGACCTCCCCGTGCTGGTAGGGGTTCATGGTACCCGGGTCGACGTTTATGTAGGGGTCGAACTTCTGCAGCGCCACCCTGTAACCCCGGCTCTTGAGGAGCATCCCCAGGGAGGCAGCGCTGGTCCCCTTACCTATGGAGGAGACCACCCCGCCGGTCACGAAGATGTACTTGGTATCGAAGTCCTCCATCATCACCTCACAACAGCTGTTTCCAACCGGCTCCCACGGCCGCCGGAGACCAACCCCCATCCTCCCGGGCGACCGGGACTACCACCTCTCGCGGGGAACGCGGGGTGACCACAGAGAAAGGGCCGTAGAGATCGCCGCCTTTGCATCGCCGTTCATGATAAGCCGGGAGGGTGAAAAATCAAAGGCTCTCCGTAGCCGCTCAGTACCCGAAGGCCAGCAGGGCCCCAGTGACGAGCAGCCCGAGGCCGCTCAGCAGATCCGGGCGCAGCGGCACGAAGCGCGAGAGGGCCCCGCCGAACTGGAGTCCCACGAGGGACATCAGGGCCGTGATGGCGCCGAAGATGCCGGCGGTGAGCGCAGCGGGGAAACCGAGCATGCCGAGTCCGGTCCCTGCGAGCAGGTTGTCGAGGCTCAGAGAGAGAGGGATGCCGAAGAGGGCCATGCGGTCATCGAGGTCTTCGGGTGCCTCGGTCTGCAGGCTGCGTACGACGAGGTACAGCCCGTAAACCACCAGCACGATCGGACCGACCTCCTCGGCCGCAGAACCCATCTCCCCCCCGAAGTAACTCCCGATGAAGAGGCCGACCAGCGGGGAGAGCCCGTCCCAGAACCCGAAGACCACCGCCGTTCTGAGCGCCCGGCGCCACCCGAGTCGGAAGGCCCCGAGCGCTATGGAGAGCCGGAAGTTGTCCAGGCTCAGGAAAAAGCCGAGGACGAAGAGGGAGAAGAGAGCCTGCGGGGCACCGGGAGAGCCGGCCTGTAAGAGGATCAGGGAGAACCCGACCATGCCCTACACCCTGTGGCCCTCGTAGGCGCGGGGGACGAACCCGTCGGGCTCCGGCTCTCTGCCGGTGGCCTGCACGGCCTCCTCCACGAGGCCGTGGTCGGGCGAGAGGTGGCAGACGGGGTCGGTGCGCGCTGCGTCGCCGGTGAGCAGGAAGGCTTGGCAACGGCAGCCGCCGAAATCGATCTCGCGACGGGGGCAGCTGCGGCAGGGCTCAGGCATCCAAGAGGTTCCCCGGAAGCGGTTGAAGATGGTCGACTCCTCCCAGATCCACTCCAGCGATCTCTCGCGCACGCTGGCCCTGGGGAGGGGCAGAATGTGCGCCGCAGGGCACGGCAGCACGTCACCGTTCGGGGTAACCGTCATCTGCCTCCGCCCCCAGCCACCCATACAGGGCTTGGGATACTCACTGTAATAGTCGGGGATGACGTAGACGATCTCCATCTTCCCGGAAAGCCGCTCGCGCGCGGCGCGTACCACCTCCTCGGCCCGATCGAGCTGTGCCCTGCTGGGCAGGAGCGACGCGCGGTTGAGCCAGGCCCATCCGTAGTACTGGGTGTTGGCAAGCTCCACCTGATCCGCCCCGAGATCTTCGGCCAGATCCAGGATGCTTCCGATCCTGTCGATGTTGTGCCGGTGGAGTACGACGTTCAGCGTCAGCGGCCAGCCCATCTCCTTGACCATGCGCGCCGCGGCGACTTTCTTCTCGTAAGACGGCGTCCCGGCTATGCGGTCGGAGAGAGAGGGCTCGTCGGCCTGGATGCTGATCTGGACGTGGTCGAGGCCGGCCTCCCGCAACTCGCAGGCCCTCCTTCTCGACAGGCCTATGGAGCTCGTGATGAGGTTGGTATAGAAGCCGAGTTCGCGGGCGCAGGCGACGATCTCGACGAGATCGCGTCTCTGAAGCGGCTCGCCACCCGAAAGGTGGAGCTGGAGTACCCCAAAGGAGCGCGCCTCACCGAGCACCCGCTTCCATTCGTCTGCTGTCAGCTCTTCACGGTAGTCCGAAAGGTTGAGCGGGTTCGAGCAGTAGGGACAGTGCAGCGGGCAGGCGTAGGTGAGCTCCGCCAGCATCCCGAAGGGTCTCTCATCCATCTTTCACCTCCACCAACCGCCGGGCGGCGAGCCGGGCGATGAAGTCACACACCTCCTCCTCGACCACGCGCTCGTACCGCTCGCGCAGCCTCTCGACTATCTCCCCGACCGTCCGCTCTCCATCACACAACTCGATGATCCGGGCACCGGTCTCGTTCAGGATCAGAACCCCCTCTGGCGAGAGCAACACCCTCTTTTCCCGCACGGGGTCCCACTGCGTGCGTGCCTGTCGGGCGAGGCGGGGCCTGCTGGTGCTCAGAACCTGCACGTCCACGGGTCTATCCATCCTCGGCTGGATACGCCTTTTCGATCGCGTCGAGCATACTCCAGAGAACATCGTTCTTGAAAGCGAGCGCATCCACCGCCCGCTGCTGTTGCTCCGGTGTCTTGCAGTACTCCAGGACCACCTCCAGCGCGTGCTCGGAGTCACGTGGGGCCTGCGAGAGGCGGGATCGAAAGTACGCGAGTCCCCCGGGGTCGATCCAGGTGTAGAACCGCTCGAAAGCCTCCAGGCGTTCGGCCATCAGATCCGGTGCGAACAGCTCGGTGAGCGAGGAGGCGACCGCCTCGGTCCACGGTCGGGTGCGGGCGAAGTTCACGTAGGCGTCGACGGCGAAGCGCACGCCGGGAACGACGTGCCGCTCGTCCCACACCTCCTCCCGCCCAAGCCCCACAGCTTCACCCAGGCGCAGCCAGGCCTCGATCCCTCCCTCCCCTTCGGACGTTCCATCGTGGTCGAGGACGCGACGGATCCAACGCCTGCGCACCCCGATGTCGGGACAGTTGGAGAGGATGGCCGCGTCCTTGCGCGGGATGTTCTTCTGATAGTAGAAACGGTTCGCCACCCAGCCCCGGATCTGACTTCGCCCCAGCTTCCCCTGGTTCATCGCCACGTGGAAGGGGTGCCGGCTGTGGTAGCGTTCCGACTGCGCGCGCAGAGCTTCGACGAAGCCACCCTTCTCCGATGCTTCCATCCCTTTCAGACCTCCAGCTCCATCCCGTCCTCGGCCACCTCGAGCCCCGCCTCCTCGACGGCACGCCGCTCGGGTGAGTCTTCGAGCAGGATGGGATTGGTGTTGTTGATGTGGACATAGATTTTGCGTGGGATATCGAGCGCAGAGAGCCGTTTCAGACTGCCGTCCTCACCACCCACTGGCAGGTGCCCCATCTCGCGCGAGCTCTTCCCGGAGACGCCGAGCCGGATCAGCTCGTCATCCCGCCAGCAGGTACCGTCGAAGAGCAGGCAACTGCTTCTCTCGATCTGATCGAGCACCCCCTCCGTCAGCTCCTGAACCCCCGGCAGGTACACCAGACTCCCGCCAGCACGCCCGTCGGTGATGCGGTACCCGATCACGCTCTCCCTCCCGCCCCCGAAACGGGCCTGTTTTCTGGTCGGTACCTCAAACGCCTGGTAGAGAAGAAGGCCACCTCCGAGCTGCGCCTCCTCCCCTGCGACGACCCTGCGCCACCCGACGCTGGTGAATGCCTCCAGCGTACGCAGCACGGCGGTACCCGTAAGAAGGACCTCGCGTACAGCCGCAGTGGAGTGTACCTCCACCCCTTCAGCCTCCCGCAAAAACAGCAACCCGGCGGTGTGGTCGAGCTCCGCGTCCGTCAGCAACACGGCTTCGATGGGGCTCTCCCTCAGCCCACGCGGGTGCAGGGCATCGAAAGATTCGATCTGAGCGCGAACGTCCGGTGAAGCGTTGAGGAGGAACCATCTCCGGTAGTCAGCGCTCACGGCGACGGAGGACTGGGTGCGCGAGCGGCAGGGCCTCGAGCCCTCACGTACGGCCCGGCAGCAGGGGCAACCGCAGTTCCACTGCGGGAACCCTCCTCCGGCAGCCGCTCCGAGCACGCGCACCCACACAACCCACCCCTCCATCGCGACGGGGCCGGGCCACGTGGCCCGGCCCCGTCGTTCACCGCCTACTTCCAGGTGCCGGCGTAAGCGGTTACTTCAGCTCTGGTCTCTATCTCTTCGAAATCCGGGGTCTTCCACTCCATGGAGCCGATCACCTCCTTTCTCGAAGAACGTTCACTCCGGCAGGGCGAAGGCGAAGAGAGCGTCCCCCTGCGGTGCACCGAGCATCATCGGCGCGAACCCCTCGGCCCAGGCACCGAAGCCCACCGGGACGGCGATGTACTGCCGGCCGTCGACGCTGTAGGTGGCGGGGCTGCTGTGATGCCCGCTTCCACACTGGAACTGCCAGAGGAGCTCCCCGGTGCGGGCGTCGAGCGCGTTGAACTCACCGGTGGGCTCACCGGCGAAGACGAGATCACCGCCGGTGGCCAGGACCGAGGCGCACATCGGCACCTCGTTGCGCCAGCGCCAGGCCTCTTTACCGTTTGCCGGGTCGAAGGCGCCCACATAACCGTACATGTCCTTTATGTCGACCTCGACGCCGGCCCCCCAGTACGGGATGCTCTCCTTGAACTCTCTGCGACGCCGCGTGGCGGTCGCCCCGACCTCCTGCACCGGGACGTAGAAGAGCTTCGTCCTCGGGCTGTAGGCCGCGTGCGTCCACTCCTTGCCACCGGCAGGCCCCGGCCAGAAATGAACCGGCTCCCCCTCCTTGTCCGGGTAAACCTTCGGCGTGACCGTCCCATCAGGGCTGATCTCGCCCCAGGTGATCCTGTCGACAAAGGGAGCAACCCTCACCAGCTCGCCGTTGGTGCGGTCCAGGATGAAGAAGTACCCGTTCTTGTCGAAGTGAGCGAGCAGCTTGCGCCCGCCCATCTCAAAGAGGATGTTCTCCATCGTGGAGTCGTAGTCCCACACGTCGTGCGGCGTGTACTGGTAGTGCCACTTTATCTGGCCGCTGTCGGCGTCGACGGCGATGACGCAGTCGGTGTAGAGATTGTCACCCGGGCGCACCTCCCCGTCGAAGTCGGGCGCCGGGTTGCCGGTACCCCAGTAAAGCAGGTTGAGCTCCGGGTCGTAGGTGCCCGTCACCCAGCAGTTCGCACCACCCCGCGCCCAGGCATCGCCCTCGGAGGGCCAGGTTTCAGAACCCGGCTCACCGGGCTTGGGGATAGTGTAACAGCGCCAGACGTGCTCGCCATCCTCGATCTTGAAGGCGTCGAGGTGGCCGCGCACACCGAACTCCCCACCGGAGCTCCCGACGATGACCATGTCCTTCACGACCAGCGGGGCCAGCGTCAGGCTCTCGCCGGCCCTCACGTCACCACACGTCTTGTCCCACACACACTCGCCGGTCTCAGCGTCGAGCGCGAGAACGTGGGCGTTGGCGGTGACGACGAATACCTTGCCCTCCGCCACGGCAACCCCGCGGTTGACGTTACCGCAGCACAAAGAGACGTCGTACGGGATGGCGTGCTTGTAGCGCCACAGTTCCTGACCGGTTGCGGCGTCGAGCGCCCAGACCCATCCATCCCATCCGGCGATGAACATGACCCCGTCCACGACTATCGGGGTAGCCTCAAACGAGTAGGTCGAGGCACCGGAGTGCATGCCGACCGAACCACACTGGAAGACCCAGGCAGGGGTCAGGCGCCTGACGTTCTCCGTGTTGATCTGATCGAGCGGGCTGTAACGCTGCCCGTCGTAGGTCCCGTAGTAGGTGAGCCAGTTCTGCGGCTCAAGTCGGGCGTTCAGAATCCGCTCGTAAGTGACGCCACGCGCCACCGGCGGCGCCTTGCCGACCACACCGCTCAGCGCCGCCTGCCTGATGGCACTCCCGGCGTCCACATACTCAGTGGTCATGACCCCTCCTTCCTACGGTCGCGGCTGGGGCGGGCGGTCGAGACGGGCTTCCGGTGGAGCATCCCCAAGTACGGCGATCACCCCGGTAAGACCTCTCCCCTCGTCGTTGCCCGTCCGAGAGCCATACCAGTAGTAGCCAGGACCGTCGAGGTTGATGGTCGCCGTCCCCCGGGAGCGGTTGACGAGCCACAGAAACTGGTTGTCCCCGTTGCTCGGCAAAACCGCACAGTGGGTGTTGTTGTCGTCGTTATAGATCTCAAGCTCAAGATCCCCGCCATGCGGCATGACCAGGATCGCAGGATCCCACACGAGCTCATCAGGCGGGATCCTGAGCGTGGCGCGCATCCTGCCGTCAGACCCCTCCTCAGCCCAGGCAAGGTTGCCGTGGGCGAGAAGCCGGCCGAGCGCCGCCTTGTTCTGCCTGTCTAACCCTAGCTCCTCCACACTTTTGGGGAGCTTCGTCGTCTCCGGCATCAGTGCGTTTCCTCCTGCAGAGCAAAGAGACGATTCCCCACAAAACCATACCCCGTACTCAGTCACATAGATCTTCCCCTGGATCTCACCCCCTTTCCCAGCCCCGGAAGATTCGGCACCATCAGACCACCACGTCCAATGCTTCGCCTTTCCCCAAAAGATCATCCGCGCTGATAACCGCGGTGCTGATGATACCCCATTGATCTTTTTGTGTCAAGAACTGCCCTGGATCACCCACTCAAGCCCTCATGTATGCAAGCTTAAGGCTTTTAAAATCAAATATTACTAACTACATGGCAGCCAGCGACGTTCCATGCTTGTCTCTGGTTTCGATCGGCACTAGACTGTAGGAGGGTAAACGGAGGTTTCTGGAGAGGTTCAGTCCGGGTGTGGCGAGGGCCCTTGGGGTGCCTGGGACATCTCCGGGATTCCGGCTCGGTGAGAGGAGGACGGCATGGACGTGAAGGCCGCTGTAGCATTTGAGGCGGGCAAGCCCTTGAGCGTGGAGACGGTTCAGCTGGAGGGGCCCAAGGAGGGCGAGGTGATGGTCGAGTTGAAGGCCACGGGGGTCTGTCACACGGACGCCTACACGCTCTCCGGGGCGGACCCGGAGGGGCTCTTCCCCTCGATTCTGGGTCACGAAGGCGCGGGGGTCGTCGTCGAGGTCGGTGAGGGGGTGAAGAGCGTGAAGGAGGGGGATCACGTGATCCCGCTCTACACCCCCGAGTGCCGGGAGTGCGAGGCGTGTCTGAGCCGCAAGACAAATCTGTGCACGGCGATCCGGGAGACGCAGGGGCGGGGGGTCATGCCGGATGGGACGAGTCGTTTTTCGCTCGACGGGCGCATGATCCACCACTACATGGGCACCTCGACCTTCGCCAACTACACCGTGCTTCCAGAGATAGCGGTGGCGAAGATCCGGGAGGATGCACCTTTCGACAAGGTCTGCTACATCGGATGCGGGGTGACGACCGGTATCGGGGCGGTGATAAACACGGCTAAGGTGGAGCCGGGGGCGAACGTTGTCGTCTTCGGGCTCGGTGGGATCGGGCTCAACGTCATCCAGGGCTGCCGGATGGTCGGTGCGGACATGATCGTGGGGGTGGACATAAACCCGGCCAAAAGGGAGCTGGCCGAGAGGTTCGGGATGACCCACTTCGTAAACCCGAACGAGGTCGAGGGGGATCTCGTCCCCTACCTGATCGATCTCACAGGAGGAGGGGCGGACTACACCTTCGAGTGCATCGGCAACGTGAACGTGATGCGCCAGGCACTCGAGTGCTGCCACCGGGGCTGGGGAGAGGCGATCATCATAGGAGTCGCCGGCGCCGGAGAGGAGATCTCGACCCGTCCCTTCCAGCTCGTCACGGGAAGGGTCTGGCGGGGGACCGCCTTCGGCGGAGCGCGGGGCCGCACCGACGTACCGAAGATCGTCGACTGGTACATGGAGGGCAAGATCAACATAGACGACCTCATAACCCACACGATGCCCCTGGAGGAGATAAACACCGCCTTCGACCTGATGCACGAGGGCAGGTCCATCCGCAGCGTGGTGATCTACTGACGATGCCCTCCCTGGAGACGATCGAGGAGCACCGCTGCTTCGATGGTGCCGTTGGCTTCTACCGCCACCCCTCGGAGGCCTGCTCGTGCGAGATGTCCTTCTCGGTCTTCCTGCCGCCGCAGGCCGAAGATGGTCCGGTGCCGGTCCTCTACTACCTGGCCGGGCTCACCTGCACCGAGGAGACCTTCCAGACGAAGGGCGGCGCGCAACGCTACGCCGCGGAGTACGGCCTCATGCTCGTCGCCCCGGACACGAGCCCCCGCGGCGAGACCATACCGGATGAGGAGGACTGGGATTTCGGCACGGGAGCCGGCTTCTACGTGGACGCAACCGAGGAGCCCTGGGCCACCAACTACAACATGTACACCTACGTCACCCAGGAGCTGAGGGGCCTGATCCGGGACAACTTCCCCGCCCGCACCGATGCACAGGGTATCTTCGGGCACTCGATGGGCGGCCACGGCGCGCTCACCCTGGCGCTCAAGAACCCCTCCCTCTACCAATCGGTCTCGGCCTTCGCCCCGATCTGCCACCCCGTGGAGGTACCCTGGGGCAGGAAGGCCTTCGGGCGCTACCTCGGCGAAGACGAGGAACGCTGGAGGGAGCACGACGCGACGGAGCTGGTGCAGGCGGGACGCACCTTCGATGGGACCATCCTGATAGATCAGGGCCTGGAGGATCAGTTCCTCGCAGAGCAGCTCTCCCCGCAGGCGTTCGAGGCAGCCTGCCGGGAGTCTGGTCAACCCCTGAAGCTGCGGCGCCACCCCGGCTACGACCACAGCTACTACTTCATCGCCACCTTCATGGAGGACCACATAAGACACCACGCCCGGGCACTCTCGGACGCCGGGGGATAGGTCCGGCCTACTCCTCCTGCAACACCCCCGCTCGCCTGGCCGCGTGCGCCGCGATGATGTCCATCAGCTCCGGCGAGTAGCAGTCGTAGGGCTCGAGCCCCAGCTCCCTGAGACGCGAACGGAGCTCGCTCATGCGCGAAGGCGGGAAGCCCGACTCGATGACCGAAGACACGAACGCGGCAAAAGTCGGCGGGTTCCACCCGGGGTCGCGCGAGAGCTCGGGATGTATGAACGCGAAGTCATGGAACACGTGCTCGGGGTCTTCGATCACGCCGTACATGTGCACGCCGCAGTCCCGGCAGGCGTAGCGGTGGAGCAGCTTGTTCGGATCCACGACCGCAAGCTTCTGCTCGTTGCTCGCCACCCTGACACGCTCACGTGGTGCAGCCGCGAGTATCGAGAACAACGCCCCCTCGGGCTTCCAGCACTGGGTGCAACCGCACAGGTGGTTGTACAGAAACTCGCTCTGCACGGAGACCTCGACCGGGTCGGCGGTGCACCTGCACATCAGCGTGCTGCCGGAAAAACCCTCCCGGCCACGCTCGACGCCACCATCCACCAGCGGATGTATCGAGAAGGAATCAGTCATCCCCCACACTCCTCCTGACAAAAGAGGTGATACCGGAGGCAACCCGGTCTTTTCCAGCTAGACATAAATATATCATACGACTCGTACATTGTGCAAACGATTACTATATCCGGTAGTGAAGGGTCTGCAGGTTCGGGTAGACTGCATCGTTCGGCTGCCGTCGCTGAAGTCTTCGAGAGCGAGGTTTATCAGTGTCAGAGGCTGGATTTCCGATCGTGTTCGACGGTCACAACGACGTGCTCGAGCGGCTCGACGGCCCGGCCGGCTTCTTCGAGCGCCGGGAAGAGGGACACCTGGACCTGCCGAGGGCGCGGGAGGGCGGCTTCGGGGGCGGGATGTTCGCGGTGTGGGTCCCGCCGCCGGAAGGGAAGGCTGCGCACGAGACGCTAGATCCTTCCTACGCGCTGCGGCACTCCCTCTCGGCCGCGGCCACCCTGTTCAGGATCGAGAAGCTCTCCGAGGGGCAGGTCAGGATCGTCCGCAGCGCCGCAGAGATACGAAGCTGCATAAACGAGGGCATCCTTGCCGCCGTGCTCCACATGGAGGGTGCCGACGCCATAGACACGGACCTCGACGCGCTTCACGTGCTCCACCGCGCCGGGCTGCGCTCGCTGGGGATAGTCTGGAGCCGCCCCAACGCCTTCGCCGAGGGGGTGCGCGTGCGGTTCGGGAGCACGCCGGACACCGGGGCGGGCCTCACCGAGGCCGGGCGGCGCCTGGTCCGCACCTGCAACGAGCTCGGCATCGTGATCGACGTCTCGCACCTGAACGAGCGCGGGTTCTGGGACGTGGCCGAACTGAGCGAGGCGCCGCTCGTCGCGACCCATTCCAACGCCCACGCCATCTGCCCCTCCCCGCGCAACCTCACCGACGCGCAGCTTGAGGCCATAGCCGCCTCGGACGGGATGGTCGGGCTGAACTTCGGGGTCCACTTCCTGCGCGAGGACGGCTCCGAGGATACCGATACCCCCATCGAGGTCATGGTCCGGCACATCGACCACCTAGTTGAGCACCTCGGCATGGAGAGGGTCGGCTTCGGCTCGGACTTCGATGGGATCCGCATCCCCGACGCCATCGGTGACGTGAGGGGCCTGCCCCGCCTAATGCAGGCGCTCCGGGAGCACGGCTACGGCGAGGAAGACCTCAAGAAAATCGCGCACGAGAACTGGCTGCGCGTCCTGCGCAAGACGTGGGGCCGCTGAGAGACCCTATTCCTCCTCGAGGAGCCGCGCGGCGTGGGCGAGGGAGGCGCCGTCGACCCTCCCGGAGAGCATCCGGGCGATCTCCCGCCTTCGCTCTTCCCCCTCGACCCGCACCGCCCGCGTGACCGTCCTCCCGTCCAGCTCCCCCTTGGAGACCACCACGTGGGATCCCGCCACCGAGGCTATCTGCGGCAGGTGCGTGATCGTGAGCACCTGGCAGCGCCGCCCGAGCTCCTCGAGCCTGCGGCCCACCGCGGTCGCCGTCTCGCCTCCGATCCCGGCGTCCACCTCGTCGAAGACGTAGCTCAGCGCGGGATCCTCCCGGCGCTGGGCGAGGCGGATGGCGAGCATGATCCTGGAGAGCTCGCCGCCGGAGGCGTAGCGCCTCACCGCGAGCTCCGGCTCCCCGGGGTTCGGCTGGACGACGAACTCCACCCGCTCCCGGCCCGAAGGACCGGCCTCCGCGGGCTCGAGCACCGCCCGGAAGACGCTCTGCCCCAGGTTCAGCCCCTCGAGGTTCTCCTGCACCCTCTGCGAGAGGATTCGAGCGGCCTCCCTCCTGCCCTCCGAGAGCCTCCCCGCGAGCTCATCAAGCCGGGCCGCCCCCTCCTCTATCTCCCGCTCGAGGCCGGCCGTCTCCGCCTCGAAGTTCTCGAGCCCCGAGAGGCGCTCCCTGGCCTCTTCGAGGTAACCCGGGACGTCCTCCCCGTACTTCCGCTCCAGCGAGCGCAGCTCCTCGAGGCGCGCCTCCACCTCCTCCAGCCTCGCCGGGTCGGCCTCCAGGTCGTTCGCGTAGGACCTCAGCTCGTAGAGCACGTCGTCCAGCTCCGCCGAGAGCCCGGAGAGCCTCCCGGCCAGCCCCGAGAGTTCCTCGTCGTGCCGGGAGGCCGACTCCAGCTCACGGGCGGCCGAGGCCAGGGCCTCGCTCGCCCCTCCCTCCTCCGAAGAGAGCGCCGCGGCCGCCGCCGAGACGGAGCCCGCGAGCTCGGCCACGTTGCGCAGCCGGCGCTGCTCGCGCCTGAGCTCCTCCACCTCCCGCGCGCTGTAGCCCGATTCTTCGATCTCCGAGATCTGGTAGCGCAGGAAGTCCAGCTCCCTCAGGCGCGCCTCCTCGGACCCTTTGAGATCTTCGAGCTGGCGACGCTTTCTCTCCACCTCGGTCCAGAGCGCCGCGTGCCCCTCCCTCGCCCGGCGCGCCCCCTTGTCCAGGAAGTCGTCGAGGATCGCGAGCTGCTCCGAGGGATCGGAGAGCCTCGCCTGCTCCCGCTGGCCGTGGTAGGAGACCAGCCGTCCGCCCAGCGCGGCCAGCGCCCGCACCGGCACCGAGACCCCGCACACGTAGCAGCGGGATCGCCCGTCCGGCGTGATCGTCCGCCGCAGCACGATCCCGTCCTCCGGCTCGATCTCCTCCGCCAGATCCCCGAGCGTCTCCCGGAGGATCCCCTCCGCCAGATCCCCGGGAAGCCCGAATTCTCCCTCGATCGTGGCCCTCTGCGCCCCGGCGCGCACCGTCTCGGCCCGGGCCCGTGCGCCGAGAAGCAGCTGCAGCGCCGTCGCCAGGAGCGTCTTCCCGGTGCCCGTCTCCCCCGTGATCACGTTCAGCCCGGGCTCGAACTCCAGGCTCACCCTCTCTATCAGGGCGACGTTCTCTACGGAGAGCCGCGAAAGCACTACAAGAAGGTCCTCCTCACCGCCCGCCACCACGTCCACCCGCCGGTGCGGGCTATCCTGACGCTCTCCCTCGAGAGCCTCACCCTCACGCTCTCCCCCGGCGAGATCTCGCGCGGCTCGGCCCCGTCGAGCGAGAGCAGGGCCTTCCGTTCGACCAGCCTGAGCTCGACGGTCTGCTTCTCGCCCAGGACCAGCGGCCGGCTCACCAGCGCGTGCGGGGCTATCGGGACCAGCACGTAACACTGGGCGTCGTTCGAGACGATCGGCCCCCCCGCCGAGAGCGCGTACGCCGTGGACCCGAGCGGGGTGGCCGCGATGAACCCGTCGCAGCGGAAGGCGAAGAGCTCCTCCCCCCCCACCGAGACGTCGACCGAGATGATCTGGTGCGTCCTCTGCTTGACGAGCACGGCGTCGTTGGCGGCGAGGCTCGTCGCCGCCTCATCCCCGACCCGCACCTCGAGCATCCGGTAGTCCTGGATGTGCAGCCCGCCTCCCGTGACCTGCTCGACGCCGGATTCGATCTCCTCGGGGAGCATCCCGCTCATGAAACCCACCTTGCCCAGGTTCACCCCGAGCAGCACCCTCCCCGGGAAGATCCGCGAGGCCCTGAGCATCGTCCCGTCCCCCCCGAGGACGAAGACGAGGTCGGGGTCGGCGTCCACCGGATACCCGGGTCCCCCGTCCGCCTCGACGACCTTCTCGATCTCGACTTTCTCCTTCTCCAGGGCGGCCACCAGCCGCTCGAAGTAGCCGCCGCTGACCTCCGGGTTGCGCACGATCCCGACCCTTCTCACCTCATTCACCGGCGACCACCTCCCGGATGCGCCCTTCTCCCAGCGCGCTCCCCGCCCCCCTCACGAGGTACATCGGGTACTCGCCGTTTCCGGCGCGTCTCCCGGCGACCGGCGCCCGCATCAGATCCCGCGCCCCGAATCCCAAAGACCCCATCGCCTCCGCCACCCTGAGCACGACCCGCAGGCGGATTTCGGGGTCCCTCACGAGCCCCCCGCGCCCGACCCCCTCCGGACCGGCCTCGAACTGGGGCTTGACCAGGACGACGGCCTCCTCGATCGAAGGCGTGCTCGAGAGGAGCCCGGCGAGCGCCACCCCGAGCGGGATGAAGGAGAGGTCCGCAACGAGAAACCGCGGAGGGAAGGGGAGATCACCGCCGGAGAGGTGGCGCACGTTCGTCCCCTCCATGTAGCATACCCTCCCGTCCCGCGCGAGCGAAGGGTGCAGCTGCCCGTGCCCGACGTCCACCGCGATCACCCGCCGGGCCCCCCGCCGCAGCAGGACCTCCGTGAAACCACCCCGCGAGCACCCGGCGTCCAGGCAATCCAGCCCCTCGACGGTGAGGCCGAACCGCTCGAGCGCCGCCTCGAGCTTCGCCGCCGCGCGCGAGACGTAGCGGCCGGCGCCCTCCTCGACGGAGATCTCCTCGTCCTCGCGCACCCGCCGGCCGGGCTTCCCAAACACCTCCCCACGCACCCGGACGGCTCCCGAGAGCACCATCTCCCGCGCCCGGCTCCCGCCCGGGGCGAGCCCGCGCTCGACCAGCAGGCGGTCGAGGCGCACCATCCTCACCCTCGCATCACCTCTCGGCTCAACTCTCCCGGTGTCGAACGAACATCGCCATCTCCCGCAGCCCGGAGACGTCCCCACCGATCCGGTCGAGCGCCGCGAGCGCCCGCTCGGTGGCGGCATCCGCCTCCCGCCGCGCCCCCTCCACGCCGAAGACGCTCACGAACGTCGCCTTACCCCGCTCGGCGTCGCTGCCGGCGCTCTTGCCGAGCTTCTCGGCAGTCGAGGTGGCGTTGAGCACGTCGTCGACGATCTGGAAGCAGAGCCCGAGCTCGAGCGCGTACTCCGAGATCGCGGCCTGCTCCTCCGCAGAGGCGCCGGCGAGGATCGCCCCGATGCGCGCCGAGGATTTGATCAGGGCGCCGGTCTTGTAGCGGTGGATCATGTAGAGCGTCTCGGTGTCGACCTCGGATCCGGCCCCGGTGAAGTTTATGTCCAGAACCTGCCCGCCGACCATCCCCTCGACACCGGTCGAGGCGGCGAGCTCGCGCACCACCTCCAGCACCTGCTCCGGGGTGCCTTTCTGGTGGACCGTGATCAGGGTGAGCGCCTCGCCGAAGAAGGCATCCCCGGCGAGGATCGCCATCGCCTCACCGTACTTCCTGTGCACCGTCGGGCGCCCGCGCCGGAAGTCGTCGTCGTCCATCGCCGGCAGGTCGTCGTGGATCAGCGAGTAGGTGTGGATGAGCTCTATCGCGGCCGCGGACGGCAGCACCAGCTCCGGGTCGGCCCCGAAGACCCACGCCGACTCCATGCAGAGCGTGGGACGTACGCGTTTGCCGCCGGAGAGCATCGCGTAGCGCATCGCCTCGACCAGCGGACCGAGCTCCGGGTTCTGCGAGAAGCGCAGCCCGTGCAGGTACTCCTCGAACCTCTCGCGGTGGCTCTCCCACCGCAGCATGCTATCCATGCTCGACCAGCCTTCCGGCCCCCCGCAGGACCCCCCCGACGAAGGCCGGCGCCTCCTCTCCGGAGAACCCCTTGGCCAGCTCCTTCGCCTCCGCGACCGCGACCTCGAAGGGGACGTCCTCGACGTGGAGTATCTCGTAGAGCGAGAGGCGCAGTATCGTGCGGTCCACGGCGTTCATCCTCCAGACCGGCCATCCTTCCGAGGCGACCTCGAGCCTCTCGTCGAGCAGCGCCCGCCTCTCGTCCACCCCGTGGATGAGACGGCGGGCGTAGGGGTCGAGCTCTCCCTTGAACAGGGTCCAGCGGGCCATGAGCTTCTCGACGGGCTCGCCGGTCACGTCGCCCTGGTAGAGCACCATGAATGCCTGCTTGCGTGCCCTCCTGCGGCTCATACCCGGGTCAGATACTCTCTGGTGCGGGTGTCGACCCTCACCCGGTCACCCTCGCTGATGAAGAGCGGGACCTGCACGACGAGCCCGGTCTCCAGCGTCGCCGGCTTGCTCCCGCCCGTGGCCGTGTCCCCCCTGACGCCGGGGTCGGTCTGGGTGACCTCCAGGTCGACGTGGGCCGGGGGCTGCACGCTCACTACCTCCCCGTCGGCGTAGAGTACGCTCACCGTGCCGTTGGGCACGATGTAGTTGACCGCGTCCCCGACGACATCCAGCGGGATCGCGACCTGCTCGAAGGTCTCGAGATCCATGAAGTAGAAGAGGTCCCCGTCCCGGTAGAGGTACTGCATCTCCTTGGACTCGGTCCTTATGTCCTCGACCTTCTCCCCGGCCCGGAAGGTCTTCTCTATGACCGCCCCGGTGTCCATGTTGCGCAGGCGCGTCCTGACGAAGGCCCCCCCCTTGCCGGGCTTCACGTGCTGGAAGTAGAGGATCGTGAACCTCTTGCCGTCCACCTTTATCGCCGATCCGTTCTTGAACTGGTTCGTGGATATCATACGCAGATCACCTCGCACGCATCTTCAGCCACACATAGAGAGACAGATACCTCCCAGGCTCGCCGCCCCGTCCGGGCAAGTGGATATTATCGCACACATCGTGCCCGCGTCTCCGGAGAAAATCTTCAGGCGACGACCCTCTCCACGGCCCGCCCAGCCTCCTCCTCTCCGACCTCCACCCCCCACACGGGCTCACCGACGTCCCGCAGAAGGACGAAGCGATGAACGTCCTTCTGCGTGCGCTTCTTGTCCCGGCGCATCGCGAGCAGGACGTCCCCTACCCGCACCCCCGGAGCCCGCGAGGGGAGCCCGGCGAGCCCGACGAGCTCCCGATGCAGCCCGAGCAGGTCCCGACCGAACCTCTCGCGCGAGAGGTCGGCCTCGGCGAGCATCCCGACGGCGACGGCCTCCCCGTGCCTGATCTCGTACCCGCAGGCGGCCTCGATGCCGTGTCCTATCGTGTGCCCGTAGTTGAGGATGGCGCGCCGGCCGCGCTCCCGCTCGTCGGAGGCGACCACCGAGGCCTTGAACCGCACCGAACGGGCGACGAGCGTGCGCACGGCCACCATGTCCCCGCCGCGGGCCGCCCCGACGAGCGCGAGATCCTCTAAGAACCCGCCCCCGCATAAAAGCCCCATCTTCACCACCTCGGCGAGCCCGCACGAGACCTCGCGCTCCGGCAGCGTTCGGAGCCAGGCCAGGTCCGCCACGACCGCCCTGGGACGGACGAAAGCCCCGAGCAGGTTCTTCCCCTCGGGGAGGTCGATCCCCGTCTTGCCTCCGACGGCGCTGTCCACCATCGCGAGAAGCGAGGTCGGCAGCATCACGAGCCCCACCCCCCGCATGTAGGTGGCGGCGAGGAAGCCCCCGAGATCCCCCACGACCCCTCCGCCGAGCGCGAAGAGCGTCCCGTCGCGGGTCAGGCCGTCGCGCGCGAGCGCGGCCGCCGCCCGCCCGTAGGTCTCGAGGCTCTTGGAGTGCTCTCCGGGAGGCACTTCGACCACCGAGACCACCCGCCAGCCTCCACGCTCGAGAGCACGGACGACCTCCCCGGCATGGTGCGCCCCGACCTCCGAGTCCGTGAGCAGGGCGCACGGCCCGCCCTCGATCATCCCTTCGAGCGCCCCGGCGAGGTCGATCCCCTCCCCGAGCACCACCGGGTACGGGTTATCCCCCCCGATCTCTATCCTTTCATCCACCGGAGAACCTCCTCGGTCACCTCCTCGGGCGTCCTGCCGTCGACCAGGACCCTGAGGCCGCAGGACTCCGCGTACAGCGCCTCACGCTCGGCGTAGCGCCGCTCGAACTCCTCCCTGGAAGTACCCCGCAGCGGCCGGGAGTCGCCCCGCGTCCTGGCGTAGAGTACGCCGAGATCCTCCTCCAGGAAGACCGTGGATGCCGCGGAGAGGAGCCTGCGGTTCTCCTCCCTCAGCACCACCCCTCCCCCACAGGCCACGACCCGCTCCTCCGTACCCAGCGCCCACGCGAGCCCCCTGCTCTCGAGGTCCCTGAAGTACCCCTCGCCCGACTCCCGGAAGATCTGGGGGATCGGACGCTTCTCGCGCACCGCGATCTCGGTGTCGAGGTCCACGAACTCCCAGCCGAGCCGGCGGGCGAGGATGCGGCCCACCGTACTCTTGCCGCTCCCCATATACCCGATTATCGCCAGCGGGCCCTTCAACTCCCCCCCGCGCCGAACCCGCCGCGCAGGCGGCCCATGTACGCCTCGTAGGAGGCCCGGATGTCGGTGAGGTTGTCCCGGCCAAACTTCTCCAGGAAGGCCTCCGCGAGCACCACCGCGACCATCGCCTCCCCGATCACCGCCGCCGCCGGCACCGCGCAGGAGTCCGCCCTCTCCTTGAACGCGCGCGCCTCCTCCCCGCTCGAGACGTCGACCGTCCTCAGCGCCCGGGCTATCGTCGAGATGGGCTTCATCGCCGCCGAGACGACGACGGGCTCGCCGTTGGTCATCCCGCCCTCGAGCCCCCCGAGCCGGTTGGTCGCCCTCACCGGCAACCCCCCGCCCGGCAGGATCTCGTCCTGTACCTCGCTCGAGCGGCGCCGGGCGAGGCCGAAGCCCATCCCGATCTCGACGCCCTTTATCGCGTTTATGGACATGACCGCGTGCGCCAGCCGGGCGTCGAGCTTGTCCCGCCAGTCCACGTAGGACCCGAGCCCCGGCGGACATCCCTCGGCGACGACGACGAACTCCCCGCCCAGCGCGTCGCGCGCCCGGCGCGCCGCGTCTATCTCGGCCTTCATCTTTTCCGTGACCTCGGGATCGGGGCAGCGGACCTCGGACGAGTCGGCCTTGTCGGCCTCCAGCGCGGCGCGCTCCCTCTCCATCGACGCCCCGCCGATGCGGTAGACGGCGCTGGAGATGCTCACCCCGAACTCGGCGAGCAGCCTCCTCGCCACCGCCCCGGCGGCCACCCGCGCTACCGTCTCCCGGGCGCTCGAGCGCTCGAGGACGTTGCGCAGATCACCCGTGGCGTACTTCTGCATCCCGGCGAGGTCGGCGTGCCCGGGACGCGGCAGGGTGATGGGCTTCGGCGGATCCTCCACGGGCGCGGGGTTCATCCTCTGCTCCCAGTTGGCGTAGTCGCGGTTGCGTACGAGCATCGCGACCGGGGAGCCCAGCGTGTACCCGTGGCGGACCCCGCCGAGAAACTCTACCTCGTCCCTCTCTATCTTCTGACGCCCGCCGCGCCCGTAGCCGCGCTGGCGGCGCGCAAGATCCCGGTTGACGTCCTCGGCCAGGAGCCTGAGCCCCGCGGGCACGCCGTGCACTATCGTGACCTCCGCCGGGCCGTGGGACTCTCCCGCCGTAGAAAAATCGAACCTCATATTCGTATATTCACGCCTCTCTATCTCTCTCAGGGTAACGGAAGGTTCCCGCCGCTATCGAAGAGCGCCCCACTCCGGGTAGCCGAACCGGATGCGCGGCCCGGATTACTCCGCCCTCCTGCGAGGTGGGAAGAGGCAGGGGTGGGCCGGGATACGGGTCTGCCGCGGCCGGCCTCGGAGGACGCCGGACGGGAGGATGTCCCCCGTGAGGCGGCGTGCGCCGGGGGACGGCTGGGGGTCGGGGATCTACCGGAGGCCGACGTGTGGGAGCCCTTCCTACCGCCGCGTGCCGGGGCGGGGCTCTTCTCACCGGTTTTAGCCCGGGCCAGCAGCTCCCTGAAAGGGTCCTTCGGGGGACCGTAGGCAGCGAAGGACTCGCCCGGGCCAGCCGAGGAGGTAGTGCTCGCCGCCTTATTCCCGGCCTGTACGTCCGCCGCGCGATGGAACGCGGACGTGCCAGATCCATCGTTCTCGTAAAACCTGCCTGAAAAGGACCACAGCAAAAAGAGCACGGCGAAGGAAACCGCGATCACGCCCACAGCCCATCCAACAGAGATCCTGGACACAGCCTCCCCCTATCCACCTCCAGTAGCAGCCCCACCGGAGGTGACCGGAGCAGGCGGCGCGGAGCCGCCTCCCGTCTGCCCGATGGGTGGCTGTACATAGACCTCGGCCTCGATCTGGACCTGCAGCATCCCTCCTCCCGATCCCGCCCCGGTGGTCCCCCCGGCCGGCTGGTAGGTCACCTGCGTGACCGAAACCAGGCGCGCCAGGTTCAACAGGCGGGTGTAGAAGTCCTGCATCTGATCGTATGAACCTTCGAAGGACATTGTAATCGGTATGCGGGAGAAGTCTCCACCCCCAACCGGCGGCTCCGGGGAGCCGGGTTTGATCGAAAGCTGGGTGACGCCGGAGGCCCGGGAGATCTCCTGCAGCTGTACGAGCAGGGTCGGGATCTGGGGGCTGTTCGGCAGGCGCTTGTCGAGCTGCAGAAGCTGGCGCTGTATCCTCGGAGACTGCTGCTTGACCCGGTTCAGGTGCGCCACGCTGCTCTCGAGCCGGGCGAGTTCGGCCTGCTTGCTGCTGTGCTGGCGCTGCAGTCGGGCGTAGCGGCTGCGTGCCGGCCCCAGCAGGAACACGTAGTAGGCGACGACCACGAGCACGACGGCCACGATGGCGCCGATCAGTATGTTGCGGTCGCGGGGGTTCACGGCCCACCCCCCTGCGCCCGGGGACGCCGGGAGCCGGAGGAGCCCTCCAGAGGGAGCCGCTCCCCCTCCTGCCCCACCCTCACCACCAGCCGGGAGGTGGCGTCGAAGTCTATCACCGGGCGCACGTAGGTCTTGCGATCGAGCGTCGCCGAGTTGAGGCGAGTATCACTCAGGTAAGGGAGGCTGTCCATCTGCACCAGGAACGCCGCGACGTCCTCGTAGCCGCCGAGCGCCACCCCGGTGAAGGAGACCTCGCCGGGCGGGGTGAGCTCATGTCCCGGGGAGGCGTTGACGTTCACCGGCGGGGCCTTCGCGCTCAGGCTCCTGAGCGCGGTGGAATCGGGTATCACATAGGAGAGCGCCCGGAAGAAGGCATCCCACGCAAAGCGCGAGCGGTATATCCCGTCGGCGACCTCCTCCTTCTGGTGCAGCCTCGTCTCGAGCCCCTGGTAGGGAGCCAGGGCCGCCAGGCGCGCGCGCTGGGTTGCCAGCTGACGGTCGAGACCGGCTATCTGGTCCTCCTCCGAGTTTATCCTGACCAGGAAGAGCACGTACACCCCGACCATCAACACGAGCAGGGCGGCCCCAAGGATGAGCAACAGCTGCACCGTGTTCCCCTCCCTGAGCGATGGACCCGCCCGGCCGCGCTCCTCCTCGGGGAGGAGGTTGACACGCCGCATCCTACTCCTCTAGGGCCAGTCCGGCGGCCACCGCCAGCACCGGCTCCATCACCTCGAGCTGCTCGTCGGAGACGTTCGACTCGTTGGCGGCGAACCTCCGTAGTGGCCGTCCCTTGCGAGACGCGATACCCAGTACGTCCCCCATGTACTCCGCGATCCCGGGGACCACAGCCCCCTCCCCGGAGACGAACATCTCGGAGACCTCCCGGGCCCCGGAGTATGAGTAGTGATACTCGATGGAGCGCTGCACCTCCCCGGCCAACCTCCCTACAACGCCTTCAAGCGCACGCCTGATATCGTACAGAAGGGCCCGCTCGGCTTCATCTGGGGTCTCCTCCGGCTCCTCCACCGGCTCGAACCCCAGCCGGATGTGGGGGTTCATCAACTGCTCCTCGGCCTCGTCCTCCGGGATAGAGGCGACCCCGGAGATCTCCCGCACGAAGTCCTGCGCTCCAAGTGGAACCAGGCTGGTGAGGACGGGGCCGTCCTCCTCACAGATCGCGACGCAGGTCATCTCCGTGCCGATATCGACGAGCAGGGCGGCACTCTCCTGCAGCGGGATATCCCGGGGCAGAGTCGTGCGTGAGATGGCCAGCGGCTTGAAATCCACCCCCACGGGCCTCAGGCCGGCCACCCGCACGGCCGAGGCGTAGCGAGCCACCATCTCCCGCCGGGCGGCGACGAGCAGCACCCGGTCGGAGTCCGGGTCGGCCGGGTCCGGCCCGAGCACCACGTGGTCTATCACGGCCTCCTCGAGCGGCATCGGGACGTGCTCCGCAGCCTCGAAGGAGAGGGCGCTCCTGAGGTCCGATGGCTGCATGCGCGGCAGGGAGAGCAGCCTGACTATCACCTCCTGGTTGGCGACCCCGAGATAGACGTCCCTGCCCTTGAAGGAGTGCTCTCCCCAGAAGTTCTTCACCTCCGCGGCGAGCAGGTCGTGGTCGGCGACCTCCCCCTCCTCTATCGCCCCCGGCGCGAGCCGGTGGTAGCCGACGTGACGGAGCACGAGCCCGGCTCTCGTGCGGGAGATCTGCACCGCCTTCAGCGCCCCGCTGTCCATCTCCAGCCCGACCGCCTGCGCCCTCCCGGGCAACCTGAGACGCCCCAAGCCGGCCCCCTACCCGCCCGACAAAAGGCCGAGGTAGATTTCCCAGATGTCGCGCCCCCAGAAGAGCGCCACCATCCCCCCGAAAGCCATGAAGGTACCAAACGGCAGGGCGCTGCGGCGTCCGGCCCTGCCCCCAAGCATGAGACCCACGCCGACCAGGGCACCGAGCAGGGCCCCGAGGAAGACGGCGAGCGCCGCGTACCCGCCGAGAAAGGCGCCGAGCATCCCGCCCATCTTCACGTCCCCCATCCCCATGCCCCCAGGATATAGGAGCCAGAGCAGGAGGAGCGCCGCACCTACGCCCGCCCCGGCCAGGAGATATACCCACCAGTGCGCGGGGTCTGCTGCGAACGAGAGCAGCAGCCCGGCCGCCGCCCCCGGCAATACTACTGCGTTGGGTAAGATGCGTCGGTCCGCATCGGTCGCGGCGAGCACTATCAGAACACAGACGAAAACCAGCGCCCGCGCCAGGTCCATCCCCAACCCAAAGGTATATCCCGCGGCCCCGAAGAGCAGCGCCGTGGCGAGCTCGACCGCCGGATAGCGCAGCGGAATGTGCGCCTTGCAGCGGCGGCACCTGCCCCGCAGCAGGAGGTAGGAGAGCACCGGTACGTTGTCCCTGGGGGAGATCGTTCCCCGGCAGACGGGGCAGTGGGAGGGCGGCCAGACGACGGAGAGCCCGCGCGGGACGCGATAGATCACGACGTTCAGGAAACTGCCGACTAGAAGCCCGAAGAGCGCGGTGAGCAGGGCAAGGCTCATCCGCCCCTCCGCTCGACGGCTTCGAGCGCGCTCACCCTTCCATCTTCCATCACCACGGCCTTGCGCCCCACGCTCGAGTTCTGCCCGAGCACGGCCCGCGCACCGACCTGTGCCCCGGGCCCCACCACGGCCCCGGCCGCGACCCACACCCCGGCGCCGACGACCGCGTCGCGCTCGACCACCGAGGAGGGACCCAGGCAACAGTGACTCCCCACGATCGTGTCCGGGTAGACCGTGCATCCGGGACCGACGACGGTCCCGTCGCCGACCACGGCTGCGTCGGAGAGGTAGGCGGAGGGGTGGACAGCGGTGAAGAACGTGCCGCCGAGCCCCCTTATGGAGTTGGCCACGCGCAGCCGCGCCCGGTTGTCGGTTATGGCGACGACGACGGAGACGGGCTCCACGGAGAGCATGCTCTTGAGCATGGCCACGTCCCCGAGCACCGGGTAGCCGCGCACGTGGCTGTCGAGCATGGGATGGGCGTCGTCGTAGAAACCGAGGATGCAGCCCTCGTAGCCCGCGGCTATGAGCACGTCGAGCGCGACCCGCCCGTATCCCCCGGCCCCGACGATGGCGATCCTGGTCTCCTCCTCGAAACCGACCCGCCGGGCTTCGGGTTCGGGTTCCGAGACGCCGACTCCGCTGCGGGCCCTCTCTGTCTCGCCTTCCCCTCGCATGCTCTGGCGAGCCAGTTTAACATCCATGGGAGTCCGCTGCGCCCGGCCTAGCCTCCGAAGGCCCCGGAGAGCCGGTGTCCGCGCAGGAATTCCCCGGCAGATAGCGGGCGCCCCCCGGGAAGCTGAAGCTCCAGGATCTCGAGCGCACCCTCGCCGCATCCGACCAGAAGACGCTCCTTCTGCGCCAGGATCTCACCCGGTCCAAGCCCTGCCACGTCACGCGCGATTCGGGTGCGCCAGACCTTGACGGGCCCCTCGACGTCGGGGTGGGTGGTTCGGGCTCCGATGTGCGGGGAGAGCGCCCGCACGTGATCGTGCACCCGCCGGGCAGGATCCTCCCAGCGGATGAACCTCTCCTCCGGCGAGATCTTCGCGGCGTAGGTGGCGCGGGAGTGATCCTGTTCCTCGAGGTGCAGGCGTCCGGCCTCGAGGTCGTCCAGGACCCGCACGAGGAGGTCCGCCCCGATCCGAGCGAGCCGCCCGGAGAGCTCGCCGCCGGTGGTCTCCGGGCCTATCTCCACCTCCTGCCTGAGCGCGACGGGGCCGGTGTCGAGCCTCTCGTCCATCTTCATGATCGAGACGCCGGTGACCTTCTCGCCGTTCATTATGGCCCGCTCGACGGGGGCCGCCCCGCGGTAGGCGGGCAGGAGGGAGGGGTGCACGTTGTACGCCCCGTGACGCGCCGCCTCGAGCACCTCTCTGCGGAGGATCTGGCCGTAGGCCGAGACGACCAGGACGTCGCTCGAGGAGGCTATCCGGTCCGTGACCTCCCCGATGTCCTCGGGCTGAACGAGATCGAGGTTACGTGAGGCGGCGAGCTTGCCGACAGGTGTCTGGGAAAACTTTCTACCCCGTCCCCGCCTCCTCGGTGGCTGCGATACAACGAGCCCAACCTCGTGTCCGGAGCCGAGCAGCCCCTCCAGGATATGCACCGCGAACTCCGGCGTACCGGCGAAGGCTACCTTCAAGGTGATGAGTCCGGAACCTTCTACTGCTGCCTGCCGGCCAGCGTTCGCTCCCGCATCTCGCGCAGAGCACGCTTGCGCGACTCCCGGTCGGTACGGTCCAGGATCAGGATGCCATCCAGGTGGTCGATCTCGTGCTGCAGTATGATCGCCAGCGGCTCTTCGGCTTCGATCTCGACCGGGTCGCCCTGGAGGTCCTGGCCGCTCACGACCACCCGGCGCGCACGCTCCACGTCCACCTGCACGTGGGGTATGGAGAGACACCCCTCCGTGCTCGTGACGACCTCCGATGAACGCTCCCGGATCTCGGGGTTGACCAGCACGTAGTCCTTATCGTCGGCCGTGGCGACGAGGATCCGCTTGAGGTATCCGACCTGGTTGGCGGCAAGCCCGACCCCCTCGCTCGCGTGCATGGTCTCGATCATCTCCCCGGCCAGCCGGGCCAGCGACTCATCGAACTTCTTCACCGGCGTGGCCCGGGACTTCAGGACGGGGTCGCCGAACTTCCTTATCTCGAGCACGTGAGATCAGACCTCCTGTGGATCGATGGTGACGCGTACCTTAAGGCCCCGCGCCTTCTTCCTGCTCAACGCCGCGTACGGCTCGAGCGCGGCGGCCGCCACCCGGTACGGCTCCGTCCCGCGCAGGAGCAGGCGCCGCGAAGTTCCCTCGGGGCCGGGCGCCGGACCGATCGCCTCGACCCGGTGCCTGGCGGACTCTTCGAGAAAGAATTCTACCGCACGGGCCAGCGGTTCCCCGTCCCCTTCGAGGACGATCTCGGCGAGATGGGCGAACGGCGGATAGCCGAAGGCGCGCCGGCGGGACAGCTCGCTGCGCGCGAAGGCCGGATAGTCGCCCTCGAGGGCGGCGCGCAGGGCGTAGTGGTCCGGCACGCGGCTCTGCACCACGAGCAGGGTCCTGGTACGCTCCGTGGCCCGGTAGACCAGCCTGAAGGCCTCCTCGGTTCCCCGCACCCTCCTGCCGAGCAGGAGACCGTCCACATCCGGGAGCGCGACAACGTCCCACTCCGACGCGAGCATCGGCCGCGGGGTTCCCACGACCACCCCGGCATCCTCCCTCTCCCTACGCCCGGCGGTGAGCAGACCGACCCTCCTCGCGAGGCGTCGGGAGAGCTCGGACCTCACCCCGTCGGCGGCAATCCCCGTGGTGCTCATCCTCCCGGAGCCACACTCCGGACACCTCCCGGTCCGAAGCTCGACCTTCCCGCACCCGTTGCACACGAGCGTCTTCTCGTCGCGGACGGAGAGGCTAAGACCGCAGCGCGAACAGACCGCCACGGCCCCGCACCCATTGCAGACGAGCACCCGGCCGTGCCCGACCCGGGTCACGACGACCCCAACGGACATGCCCTCCTCCACCGCCTGGCGGCAGGTCTCGACCAGGGAGCCCCCGAGCCGGGCCCCGGTGCCCCGCAGATCCACGACCCGGCCGGCCGGCCATCGGGTCCGCTCCGGCGGGGCGATCTCCTTCACCTCCCTCCCCCTGCGGGCGTAGAGCTCGAGGGAGGGGACGGGGGACAAAAACAGCGCGCTCGCCCCCTCGATGCGCGCCCGCTGCAGCGCGAGATCTCTGACGTGCAGCGGCACCCCTTCGTACCCCTCCTCCGCCCGGTGGGCGAGGTCCGGCTCTTCGAGGACACAGATCGCCCCAAGCCTCTCGAACGGGACGAAGACGGCGGACCGCGTGCCGATCAGAACATCCACCCGCCCCGCACGCACCGCCCGGTGGATCTCCGCCCGCCCCTCCCGAATCCCGGCGTGGTAGACGGCGGCGGAGCGCCCCTCGGGGAGCACCCGGCCGACCTCCTGCGCCACCCTCTCCGCGTCCTCCCGGGTGGGCACGAGGACCAGGGTCTGGAACCCGTCCGAGAGGGCAGTACTTGCGAGCCCGGCGGCGACGAGCGGCTGGTCGGGCGAAGGACGGCGCCAGAGCCAGGCCCCGCCGCGCGCCATGACGGCGTCCATCTCTCTGGGAAAGGGACGCTCTTTCGGGTTCTCGCTCCCCCGGATCACCTCCGGAGGACGAACTTCGATCCGTACGGCCCCCCGCCCGGCGAGCCTGCGCAGGACGTCGCGGCGCGCTCCGGTCTCCTCCAGCAGCCGGCCGACGGGATACTCTCCCCCCCGGCAGACCAGCTCTTCGAAGAGACGCCTCTGCGGATCGGTCCACTCCCGCCCCCCGGAAACGCCCCCCACGACCACGGCCCACTTGCTCCTCTCGTCTTCCCGGACACCGGGGGCGAGTTCGACGAACCACTCCTCCTCGGCCCGCCTCAGGCGTTCGGGGCCGAGCGCCCGACGCAGAGCACGCCGGGAGACGAGGGCCCCCTCCTCGAAACGCCCGCCCGGCAGGGGAGCCCGCACGCGGTAGTGGGTGGCATCCAACCCCGGCGGGAGCGTCCCCCGAAGGACCTGCGCCAGCGGCGCCGCCGCCCGTTCGGAAGCCCAGCGGCACAGCTCCACCAGCTCCGGCCCCGGGGAGAGCTCCTCCAGAACGCCCCTCACCTCCTCCGTCGCGCGGGAGAGGCTCCCCGGCGGCGAGACCTCGAGCACGACCCCGATCCGGGAGATCCCCGAGAGCGGCGCCACGACCGCAGAGCCCACCCCGACCCTCCCCTCCAGACGATCCGGAACCCGGTAGCCGAGCGGGGGCAGCGCGTGCGTGCCGATCAGGAGGCAGACCAGCGCCTCCATCTCCCCTGCGGGGTGCGCCAACTACAGGCCGGCCGCCCGGCGCAGGGCCTCCGCGCGGGTCGTCTCCTCCCAGGTGAACCCCGGCTCCCGGCGCCCGAAATGCCCGTAGGCGGCGGTCGCCCCGTAGATCGGACGCTGCAGCCTGAGGTCGCGGATGATCGCCCCCGGCCTCAGGTCGAAGTGTTCCTCGACGAGCGAGAAGATGAGCGCCGGGTCCACCGTCTCGGTCCCGAAGGTGTCTATGGCGAGGCTCACGGGCCGCGCCACGCCGATGGCGTAGGCTATCTGGACCAGACACCGCTCCGCCAGCCCGGCGGCGACGACGTTCTTCGCCACCCAGCGCGCGGCGTAAGACCCCGAGCGGTCCACCTTCGTCGGGTCCTTGCCGGAGAATGCCCCCCCGCCGTGGGGCACCGCGCCGCCGTAGGTGTCCACGATGATCTTCCGCCCGGTCAGGCCCGTATCCCCCTGCGGACCCCCGATCACGAACCGCCCGGTGGGGTTGACGATCACCTCCGCTTTCCTGCGGTCGAAGAGTTCCTCCGGCATCACCGGCTCTATGACGGCCTCGAGGAGATCAGTGCGGATGCGCTTCTCGACGCCTTCGCGGTGCTGCGCGGAGACGAGCACTTTCTCGACGGCTACCGGGCGCGCTCCCTCGTAGCGTACGGTGACCTGGCTCTTCCCATCGGGGCGCAGGTACTCTAGCTCGCCGCTCTTGCGCACCTCCGCCAGCTTCCTCGTCAGGGCGTGGGCGAGCATTATCGGCAGCGGCATCAGCTCCTTGGTCTCGCGGCAGGCGTAGCCGAACATCATCCCCTGATCTCCCGCCCCGATCTCGTCGAGCCCCTCCCGCTCGCGGGCTTCGAGCGCGCGGTCCACCCCCTGTGCTATGTCCGCCGACTGGGGATCGATGGAGGTCATCACCCCGCAGGTCTCGGCGTCGAAGCCAAACTTCGCCCGCGTGTAGCCGATCTCCGAGATCTTCGCCCTGACGAGCGTCGGGATGTCCACGTAGGTCCTGGTCGTGATCTCGCCGGCCACGATCACGAGACCGGTGGTGACGAGCGTCTCGCAGGCGACGCGGCTCGCCGGGTCGTCGGCGAGCGCGGCGTCGAGGATGGCGTCGGAGATCTGGTCGGCCACCTTGTCCGGGTGCCCCTCCGTGACCGACTCCGCCGTCAAAAGGTGCGACGTGCGCGCTCTCGCCCTCCCCCGGGCATCGGGCTCCGATACGGCCTTCTCAACCATTCGACTTACGACCTTTCTTGCTCATCTCCTCGGCCATGACGTCCAGTATAGCCCCGGCGATCCTGCGTTTGGGGGCCCGTGGGAAGAACCACTCGCGCCCGGCGCTCACGACGTACACCTCGTTCTCGTCGGCTCCGAAACCTATGTCGTCGCGCGAGACGTCGTTGCCGACGACGAGGTCGGCTCCCTTCGAGAGGAGCTTCTCCCGGGCTTCGTCGACGGGATCCCCGTGGATCGCGGCGAACCCCACCACGAAGAGGTCGGGGTTCCCGGCGCGGACCTCGCGCAGGATGTCCCCGGTGGCGACGAGCTCGAGGGTGAGCTTCTCTTTGCGCTTCATCTTGCCCGGGAAGGGGGCGGCGGGGGTGAAGTCCGAGACGGCGGCGGCCATGACGAGCGCGTCCGCCTCCTTCGCCCGCCGGAGGATCTCTTCCCGGATCTCGCCGAAGGTCTCCACCGGCACCCACCCGCTCCCGCCTCCGGCGACGTTCGCGGCGACCACCGTGACCTCCGCCCCCCTCGCCGCCGCCTCCTCGGCCACCGCGAGGCCCATCTTTCCGGAGGAACGGTTGCCTATGTAGCGCACCCCGTCTATCGGCTCGCGGGTCCCCCCGGCGCTGACCAGAACCTTCAGCCCCCGAAGGGGGCCGCCGATCACCCCGAAGACGGCCCGGGCGATCTCCTGCACCGGCGCCATCCTCCCCCCGGTCCCCTCGACCACGGCACACCCCCACCCGCGCAGCAGGGAGAGGTTGTCGCGCACCGCGGGGTGCAGCGCGCTCTGCGGGTCGAGGTCCGGTGCGATAACGAGCGGGGCGTCTTCACCAGGGCTCGTGAGCCCACCGGCGATCCGGGCTATCGTACCGGCGGACGCCGGAGCGTGGACGACGGCCGCGACCGGTCCCGGCAGGGCGGCCGGATCGTGAGCGAGCCCCGAGAAGGCGAGCGGCCCGACGAAGCGGGTCGCTCCCGGTTCTAAGGAGAGACCGACCTGATGCCCGGCGGCGAGAAGCCGCCGGCAGAGCTCCGGGGCCTCCAGCGCACCGGGCCCGGGCCCGACATGGAGTTGGATCATCCGCGGAGATCAGGCCGCGCCCTGGTCCTCCTCCTGCTGCGCGGGATGATCCTCCCTCTGCTCCTGCCGGGGCTCTTCCTCGCCCCTGAAGCCCACCTTCAGCTTCCCGGCGCGCAACTCTTCGATGGCGATGGTGAGAGGATGCTGGGAGCGGGTGGGAACCTGAGGCCCCGGGATGCCGAGCGACTCGTTGAGACCGAGGGTGGCGGTGTACTCGTTGATCTGACGGGCTCGCTTGGCGGTGGCCATGACCAGCGTGTACCGCGAGTCTACCTTCTCCAGAAGCTCGTCTATCCTGAGATCATCCAGCATCTTCGTCCTCTCCTTCGACGATCTTTCTGAGCAACTCTATCATGGCCGCGCTCGCCTGCTCCCTGTCGCCGTTGACCACCTCGTAATCGAACTCCTCCCGGGCGGCGACCTCCTTGACCGCGGTGGCCATCCTGCTCTCCAGCGACTCCCGGGTCTCGGTGGCCCGGCTCTCGAGCCGGCGCCGGGTCTCCTCGAGCGACGGGGCCCGTACGAAGATCATGACCGCATCCGGACGCTTCTTCTTTATCGCCCTGGCCCCCTGCAGCTCTATCCTGAGTATGACGTTTCTGCCCTCGGCAAGCAGCCGCTCGACGCTCTCTTTCGGCGTCCCGTAGAGGTTGCCGGAGTACTCGGCCCACTCGAGCAGCTTCCCCTCCCGGATCCAGCGCTCGAACTCCTCCCGGCTCAGGAAGACGTGGTCGCGCCCGTCGACCTCCCCGGGACGCGGGGGCCTGGTGGTCGCCGAGGCGACGAGCGCCAGGCTGGGGATCTCCGCGAGCGCCGCCTTTATCAGGGTGTCCTTCCCGGCTCCGGAGGGCCCGGAGACGACTATCAGCTTTCCCTGCAACCTAAAGCCCTGATCAGACGGTCCCTCTGCCCGTGCGTGAGCCCGACGAGCGTCTTGGAACGGCTTATCCTGGCCTCCCGCAGGAGCCGGCTCACCTTCACCCGCCCCATGCCCCGCAGCGCGAGCAACATCTCTTCCACCTTGGCCCCTTTGAGCTCTTCCGAGGGATCCATCAACAGGTCGTAAATGTCCAGCTCCCCGCTCTTGAGCTTGCGTTTCGCGGCAGCACGAGCGAAGCGCACCCGGTTTGCATCCTCGAGCGCGCTCAACCTCTGTTGCGCGGTTCTTTCCGGCGCGCGCCTCAGCATTGATACGGGATTATACCATTCGATCTCCCCGACGAACGCGTAGCAATGAAGGTCATCGATCCGCAAGGATAACCCCGGCTTGGTACTACCGACACCTTTCTCGGAAGTCGAGCGAATAGTACTACAGTTGTAAATCATGCCAGTAACACGCCTCTCCGCTTGTAGTGAGAGCGCCTGGCTACGGCCTGATGGTGACAACGCCACACCGACCACCAGAGCGCCTCTTCCCAGCGCGAAGGTCGTCGGTCGAGAACCAACCGCCACACAAGCCTGCGCACTTCGGAGACCGTCAGTTCCACGAGAGCCCTCGCTTTCTCTTGAAAGCCGAGAGGCTGTTGGTGCCCTCCCTCGTTCCGAGAGCCCCCTTTTCCTGTGAGGCTTCGATGTCTATCCCTTCGGCGCGAATGGCGGTGAGGAAGGCGTGGGCCAAGAGGGCGAGAGTGGTGTGACGGTACCAACCGTGCCAGCTTCTCACTTCGTAGTGAGAGAGGCCCACCTCTCCCTTTGCCTCCTCAAAGCCTCTCTCCACCCGCCAGCGCATGCCGGCTACCCTCGCCAACTTTTCGAGTGTTGTGCCCTCGGGGGCGAAGACCGTGTAGGCAGTGAGTTCTTCGGGTTCCTCGATGGAGCGGCGCACAAGTAGCCACCGCTCGAAGCCTTCCTGTATCGGGGGGTTGAGTGGCAACCTGGTCCAGTCGTAGAGCCTCGGACCTTTCGAGCCGTCCCCAACCGAGATACGCTTGAAGCCTTCCTCGGGTAGGAGTCTTCCTCGCCCAAGGGCTTCGAGTACTTCGCTGACGCGGTGTTGGTAGAAGCCGGCCCACACGTAAGCCTTGCCCGAGAGGGCCAAAACGTAGGGCTGCTCCCTCTCTTCGAGGAACATCCCAAGCCTTCTTGTGTCGCCGTAAACGCTGTCGGCGAGAACCCAGGAAGCCCTCACCCCTCCGTCCAAGGCGCGTCCGAGCATCTCTTTGGCAAGCTGGGGTTTGGTTCGCATCCCGACCTCTTCTGGCACCGCCGCCCTTTCGCGTCGCTCCATGTCTCTGGTCCACTCCTCGGGCAAATACAACTCGCGGTCGATGAAGGCCGCCCCTCGCTCGGAGGCATAGCACAAAAACACCCCACCTGACAATTCTCCGTCTTGCCCGCGGTCCCCGTATACTGGCGCTTGACCCCGACGCTCTTATCCCCCTTCTTGATGAAGCCCGTCTCATCGATGATCAGAACACCCTCATCGCACGCCAGATGCTCGAGGACGCACTCCCTCAAGTCGTCCCTGACGGCGTCGGCATCCCAGTTGGCTGTCCCAGGAGATGCTGGATACCATAAGGCGTGGCGTTGCCCGCCACCTCGGCCAACTGCCAGGAGTTCTTGCGCTCGGCCGCCGAAAGCAAACCCAGCAGATAGTCCTGCGCCCGGCGCCGAACCTCGCTGCGCGAGAAGCGCGGGGCGAGGCGCTCGTTGAGCGCCTCTAGCTCCCCAGTCCACGCCCTTACCATTTTCCGATTCACCATCTTTGGCATCGCGAGCCTCCGTAATCTCGGATGAAGACATGATGCAAACGTCCTAGCTATCTACAACTGTAGTACTAAAACGCCGACGCGGAGTCTCCCGGTCTTTATCCTCCGGTCTTGGGATCCAGGGCGTCGCGCAGAGCGTCGCCGAGGAAGTTGACGTACAGGATGCTCAGCGTCATCATCAAACCCGGGAAGAGAGTGAGCCACCACTGATCCGGCATGCTGAGCCTTGCCTCCCCGATCAGCCTCCCCCACGAGTGCACCCCGGACTCTACCCCCGGTGCCAGAAAGCAGTTAGTGTTCAGGTCGCACATGAACACGCTCAGGTACGAAAGCGCGCTCTCCAGCAGGATGGCCGCGGCCACGCTAAGGGTGCCCTCCACAGCAACTATGCCAGCCACCCCAGGCAGGACGTGGCGGGCCACGATTCTGCCCCCGGAGACCCCAAGGGCTCTGGCGGCCTCTACGTACTCCTGCTGGCGCACCGAGAGGACCTCCGCGCGCACCATCCGGGCCATCCTCGGCCACAGAAGCAGGGCCAACACAAGGGTCACGACTAGCGGAGAGAATCCGAACCTGAACCCCGTAACGAGGGCCAGGGGAACGAGAGGAAGAGCCAGGACGAGGTCCGCAAGTGCTGTGGCTCCGGCGTCGAGCTTCCTGCCGTAGTAACCGGAGATGATCCCTACGGTCGCTCCTACGGTCGTGGACAGCGCCCCCACCGCGAGCCCCATCCCCAAAGAGATCCTACCGCCGTACAAGACGCGTGTCAGCTCGTCGCGGCCCAGGAGGTCGGTGCCCATCGGGTGCGCCAGGCTCGGTCCCCGGCTTGCGCTGGTGAGGTCCAGCCCGGAGTAGTCGTAAGGTGTCAGCCAGGGAGCTAAAAGGGAGAGCAGGCATAGCAGGACGAGCCCTACTCCCCCGATAACCCCGAGCCTGTTACGTCCGAAGCGACGCCACACCAGTCCCAGATGGCCGCGGGGCTTTACTACGCGAGAGCCCACGAGCGCGCCGGTGTCCGGAGCGGCCCGGAGGTTGGTGGCCGTATCGTCCTGACCTGCCATCTCAGGCTTGCTCGGAGCCATAGCTTATCCTCGGGTCCAGGAGGGTGTAGGCGACATCGGCCAGGAGGTTGAAGAAGATCACGAACGCCGCGTTGATGATGGCGAGCGCCCGGATCACCTCGTAGTCGCCCTTGGCCAATGAGTCCACGAACAGAAACCCCAGCCCCGGCCAGGAGAACACCGCTTCTATGACTATCGCTCCTCCGGAGATGGTCCCCATGCTGAGCGCGAAGAGGGTAACGGTCGGAAGGAGGGCGTTGCGCAGGGCGTGCTTGAGGTAGACGCCCCGGCGTCCGAGCCCCTTGGCCCGGGCGGCACGCACGTAGTCGGAGGCGAGCGCGTCCACCATGGCCCCGCGCTGGAACCTTACGAACTGCGCCACGCTCGCCGCCGAGAGCGTTATGACGGGGAGCACCAGGTGCTGCAGTAGATCTACTACTCCCCCGTTTCCGGGGGTACTAATCCCCGAGACGTAGAAGACCCTGGTTCCGGCCCAATCTGCGAGGTAGATCCCCAAAACGAGCTGCAGGATGGCCCCGAGCCAGAAGCCGGGCAGACTGTAGCCCACGAAGAAGAAGGCCCTTCCGGCGTTATCCAGCAAACCGCCTCTCTTTATGGCTGCGCAGGTACCGAAAGGGATGGCCACGATCACGGTCAGGGCCAGGGAGGAGCCCATGAGCAGGACCGTGGGCCACACGTGGAGGGCGATAACGGAGTCTACGGAGGCATGCTGCCAGAGGCTGGTCCCCAGGTCTCCGCGCAGCAGACCTGCCGCCCAGGCGGCATATCCTCCGGGTGTCACCACCGCCTGACCGAGGGTACCCACCACGAAGAAGATGATTACGCTGGCAAAGAAGAGCGTCAGGAGTCCGAAGAGTGCCCTCCGCGCCAGGTAGCCTACCAAGGGACCGCACTCCGTGTCCTCATGACCTCATATTCTCTCGTCGTTCGAAGCTCCGGCCCTGCGGAGGTCTTCGGCAAACCTCGCAAGTTGCAGAGTCCTCTACCCTAACAGGCTGCCGGGAAGCAGGAGCGACTGCTGCTCGAGCAGATGCAGTACGTGTATCCCGGACAGCTGCACCGGTAGGCACGACCGGAGGAGCAGCTGCGGCAGTCGTAGCGGCAGCAGCTTCCCGCAGCCTCGGCGACCTCGGGCGAGAGTGCCACCCCGAGCCCCGCCAGCAGCGTGGCGCCGAGGTAACGGATGAACCCGCGCCGGTCCATCCTCAGGGAGTCTCCATGACCTTGCTCTTTACTCATTCTTCAGTCCTCCTTTCTATCTTTTCCCGGTTCCAGGTCCTCGCGTCCCGCCCCCGGACGCCGCCCCGCCGCGGCATCGTCGGAGACCACCCTGCCGTCTCGCAGAGAGACGATCCTGTCGCAGCGGGCGGCCACGGCGGGGTCGTGGGTCGCGACTATCACCGTCATGCCCCTCTCTGTACGCAGCCTCAAGATGAGGTCCATTATCTCCTTACCGGTGGCGGTGTCGAGGTTTCCGGTAGGCTCGTCCGCCAGAAGGAGCCCGGGGTCGTTTATCAGCGCGCGGGCTATGGCCACCCGCTGCTGCTGGCCTCCGGAGAGCCTTGCGGGCATGGTGGAGGCTTTCTCGTAGAGCCCTACGGCCTCGAGGAGCTTCGTGGCTTCTTCTTTCTTGTCAAAAGGGGTGCGGTATGGAAGCACGGGGGCTATTACGTTATCGAGTACGGTGAGCGCGGGAAGGAGGTGGAAGCGCTGGAAGACGAAGCCTACGGTCCTCCTGTAGGCCGGCTGCTTGGAGCGGGAGAGCCCCGTCACCTCCACCTCCCCTACCCTTATGCTCCCCGCGCTTGCTTCATCCATAGCCCCGATCAGGTGCAAAAGGGTGGACTTCCCGGACCCCGATGGTCCCATCAAGGCCAGGGCCTCACCTGATCCCGCGAAGAGGCTTACGTTATCTAAGGCCACCAGGCGCACTCCACCTCCCACCTCGTACACCTTGCTCAAACCTTCTACGCTCACCTCGAAGCCGCTCACAATAGCTCTTCTCTCTCTACTCCTCCGCCAGCACCTCCGGGGCAGCAAGCCGCGAGAGCACAACAGCCGGTACCACCGAAGCCACAAGCGCTACCACTACCCCTCCCATAGCCGCCAAGAGGGTAAGCCCCACTATCTCTGCGTTAAGACCGGTAAGCACAAAGAGGGCTATGAACCCGAGAATAGCTCCTGCTAAAGAGCCTATTAGCCCCATCCCTAAACCCTCAAAGAGTGCTAGAAGCCTCAGGTGTCTCTCCTCCCACCCGCAGCTCCTTAGCGTTACCGATTCCGGCGCCCGCTCTTTGAGGTTCAGAAAGAGCACGTCGGCAACTGAGAGTCCTCCCAGGGCTATGGCTAAAGCCACGCTCAGGTAGTCTACCGGCCTCACCTGGGTGGTAAGGAAGTCCCCAAGAGCGGTACCCGAGGCAAGGGTGTAGAAGGAGAGGTCTATCCCGAAGAGCACGCTCAAGGCTCCTACTCCTATCACCAGCCCTCCTACCCCCAAAGCGGTTCTCGCGGGAAGGCGGGTTAGGTTCCTCATTGCCATCCCGAAGATGGTGCGTACTCTGCCAGAAGAGGAGCGGGGAGGCTTCACGGGAGGTAGGATGGCGTCCATGGGCTTGCCTCTCGCTGCGCGCAGGGCCGGTATGAGCCCGGAGAGCACCGCCAACAGCATCGAGAGCGGCACTACCAAGAGCGTCCTCAGCAGGGGCAGCTTCAAAGAGAATGCCTCCACCATCCCCGCCGCTATTGCCGCTCCTACGATGCCTGCTACGAGCCCTATTAGCGCTAGCTCCTCCAGGACAACCGCAAGCACCCTGCCCCTCGACCATCCCAAAGAGAGCAGTATCCCGAACTCCTTGCGCCTCGCTCTTACGGAGGCGAAGGCCCCGTTTGAGAGGAAGAAGGCGCAAACCACCAGAATAAGGGCGAAGAGGGTAGCGCTCTTTTTGTCTATCCCTCTCAGGATCTCAACCGAAGCCCCCTTCTTCACCCACCCCTCCTTCAGGACGAGAGGAGGTCTTCCGAACTTACCCTTGGGCAGATCTATAGTTACCGTGGTGGGAGAAGAGCCTGCGGTGACATCAACCCTGAGGTGGGTCTCCTTCACTATGGCCTGGGCGACCCGCCTTATCTTCTCCCGGCTAAGTGGGTCTGGACCCTTCACTCCCTTCACCCTCACCCTTATTACGCTTATGTGCTTCTTGTAGTCTGTGTGGGTGTAGGAGACGGGGTTGGTGAAGGCTTTTGCCGCCTTCAAGGTGGTGAGCATAAGGGGAGGCTGGGAGAGGTAGCCGCCGAGGTTCATAGACGGCAAGAGTGGCTTGTTATGCAGGAGCTTCTTGCTTTTTGCATCGGCGGGCATGGCTACCGGAGGGTAGTAGGTCTCTAGAGGTACTTTGGAGAGGGAGCTGAAGCCCGGCAGCTTCTCGGGATCGAACTCTCCGACGACCTTCACCGTGGCCGTTTCGTAGAGGCCGCCGATGACGTTGTTGTTGCCCGCGTGCAGCTTGAGCCTTCTGAACTGGGTGTCCGCGTTGTCCATCGGAGCGGGGAAGACACCCCCGTAGAGCGGCACGTTCCAGGTAGAGAAGGGAGGGTTGGTCGTCGTGAGCACCCGCAGGCGCTTACCGCCTTCCTGCTCGTAGCGCACGGGCGAGGAGGACCAGTAGGCGTCTATCTCTCTGGAGTTGATCAGCGAAGCTCCCCGTTTGGTGCGAAGCGCTTCGAGCAGCTTGTGGTAGACGGGGCCGGGCTTTACCTCCTTACTCTCCACTACCCTGCCGGAGAGCCCGCTGAGAAAGCCCCTCACCCGGTGCTGGTTGGATAAAATCTCCGGCACGTTGGTGCCCCCGGGTATATTCAGGCGCTCGACCCTTTCGGAGAGGATGTCGTCCACGAAGGTCTTGGTGCTTGCCAGCACTGGCACCTGGCGAGCTTTGTCGCCGAACTGCTTGTCGTAGATCACCTTCTTGAAGGCTGCATCCTCCTTGAGGTAGCTCCCGTTTACGACGGTCTTCTTAAGCCCCACCAGCTTGCTCTCCTCCTTAGGGTCTATGGCGGCGAGGAGGATCGGCGCAGATAAATCATCAATGATTCCCACCGTTCCGGCAGGCTCCGTGGGACCGAAGTAGCGCGTACCGTCTTTGGGGGAGAGTGCAGAGAAGCAGTTTATGCTCGGGGGAACGTGGGCGAACGGAGAGTCCGGCATGTATCCGAACGGCGAGCCTCCGGACTCCGCCTTCTCCAGGGTGGTGCAAACGGGCAGCGGGTTCTTCTTGCCCGGTACTACCTCGTAGGGATCACCCTGGCTCGGAGCCTGCCTGGCGAGCGGCGCGCCGGGAGATGAGCTCCCCATCGAGACCAGAGGGTCCTTGCGAGTGTAGTAGACGTAGGTAGTGAGGTTCTCAGGGTAGGTAGAAAGCCCCCTGTCAGCCTTCCATACGCCTTTGAGCCGGTAGATCTGCACAGGGTTCTTGTTCAGAACGCCGTTTATGCGTATAGGGATAGGAACCTGCAGCAAGACGTATCCCAAATTCTCTATAGGAGCTGCAACCTCCACACCGGGTATGTTCTTTATCTGGCGGTACTGCTTCATGCTGATCCCACCGAAGATGCCGCTGAGATAGTTGGCCTTCACCAGCTTCTCCTTCTTCTCCAAAGGGGTAAAGGAGTTTCTGGGACGTACAAGGATGTCGTAGGCGGGACGGAAGTTCTTCCTCAAGGTGCTCTTTACCTCGAGCTGGCTGGTGGTGGCGGCTGAGGTGAGCAGCACGAAGCTAACTGCAGCGACGAGTATCCCGAAGGCGAGCGCGAGGGTGCGTCCGCCCCGGGACCTGAGCTGGTTTGTGAGATAGCGGAGCAGTTCGCTTCTCTCCTACCTAGCCTAGCCGTGTCTACTTAGGCGCGCTTACCCCGCACATCACAAGCTCTCAACAAGGTGTGACAAAAGTGCTGCAAGAGTGGTTCACGCAGGTGTAAAAGGCTCCCCCGCTGCAGTTGTTGTAGCAATGGAACCTGTGCTTGCCTCCGGAGCAGTTATTACCACTACTGCAGTTACTGGCCGGATAGCAGGTTATCCCGGCAGCGAACGCCTGCTTGGGGAATGCAGCCGAAACCCCGATGAAGCCCAACCCTGCCAGCAGGGTGTAGACGAGGTACTTGAAGAACCCCCGGCGGTCCATCGGCACCTCTTCCAGCCCTCGGTACTCCTCCACCACACCTTCTTCCTGGAGGATTGCCGGTAGCTTCTCTCGGCTTTGATCGTCTTGCACGATCTCTCTCCTCTTTCCCTTTCCCGCTTTTGCTTACATTCTTCTGCCCTCGATTATGCTCTCCTCCTGCACCTCCTTTCCCCGGTACGCGGCGACTCTTTCGGCCAGCACCTTCAGGTCCTCGACGGTGGTGGGCACTCTTACCTCTTTCACCTTGCGAGAGGCATCCACGTCGAAAGCCTGCGGGAAGGCTTTCTGCCGGAACGCCCTGGAAGCAGCTTCTTCTCTCTGCTCGAAGACTTCTAAACCACGCTCCCGGAGCGTCTTGAACTCTTCTCGCAACAGAGATTCAGCGTCGGTAAGCAAGCTCCTCTCCCAGCCGGAGGACTTTGTCTCCGTCTGCCACTACCTCGAAAGGCGTAACTTCGGAGCCGGGCTCGAGACCTCCGATCCCCGGTGAGAGCGTCTGCTGTAGCTCGATGATCTTTTCAGCCCGGGCCAGCACGGGGGCGATCCTCCTTAGCATCCCTAGCACCATCACACAGAGGACGAGCACCACCACCCACAAAACCACGATGGCCGCTTCCCAGGGCCAGCTCACGAATTACCCTCCTGTCTGAATTCAGAAGTACTGCGCTGCGCCAACCGGCGAAAGCTTTTCGCTACCCGCCAGCCTTCTTCCAAAAGTGCCAACAAGAGCGCAGCGGAAGTAGAGAAGATGAGCATCGCGATCACGGATGCATCTTGTACTGCGATGGCCGAACCCGCACCCGGCCCTGCCCACACCGCGAGCGCCGCCGGTGGAACGAACACGACCACGAGCGCCAAGCCAAAGAGGAGCAGGTTCCTTACCACCGTTAGCCAGGTCATCTTCTCCGGTGAGCCCGCCCCGAAGCACCCGCAGCCCATCTCCCTGCCCCGGAGCAGGTTTATAGCCACCGCTCCGCTGAAGACGAGCAGCATCAAGCCGACCACCGAAGCCGCAGGAACGAGCAGCACCCCAAAAGCCAGAAATATTCCCGCCAGAAGCTCGGCCTCGGGAAGCCAGAACGCCACAGTACGCGACCAGCCCGCAGGCAAAAGCCGGTAGTTCTCCACCGCACGCTCGAACTCGGCACTCCTGAAGAGTTTTGACAGTCCAGCCGCAACGAACACCGCAGCCAGGAAGAACCTCGCGGCGTACGCCCCGAGCTCCGCCATCTCCATGATGACACCCTTACCCTTGTTACCGTCCTACCGGTAAGATTATGTCTCAAGCGCATCATTACTGTCAAGGGCGTCTGCTAAGATCTCGTCCTTACACTACAAGAATGGTTGAAGTAGACAAGACATGAGCGAATGGGCAGGCAGTGGAGCAGCGGCGGAGGTGTAAGAAGTGGGAAGAACAAGGTTACCCGGGAAGGTACGCGAGGCGCAGATCCTCGGGGTCGCGTTGAGGTCGTTCCGAGAGCGTGGGTTCAAGGGCACCTCGATGTCGGAGATCGCGGAGAATGTCGGGATCAGCAAGGCGGGACTCTATCACCACTTCAGGTCCAAAGACGAGCTGCTTTGCGCCCTCTTCGAACCTTCTTTCGGGAGGGTGGAGGAGCTCCTAAAGAGGCGTCCCGGACAGAAGGAACTGCTGGAAGGGTACCTGGAGATCATGCTCGCAGAGCGGGACCTAGCCACCTTGCTGGCTACGGATCTCTCGGTGCGTACCCGTCCCGGCGTAGGCGAGAAGGTTGTGGAGTTGATGCGGCGGCTGCGAGAACAGGTGGCCGGAGAGGGAGCTGACCTCAAGCAGATGATACGGGCCGATGGCGCGCTATGGGTGCTGCGCTCGGCGGTGATCTCCTTCCCCGAAGCTGATGAGCAGACCGTCAGGGAGGTGGCCCTACCGGCCGCCGCAGCGGTACTGAACCTGCCGTAAGGTCGCGGGCACGCAGGCCGTTCTCCTGCAGGTAGAATAAAAACCCTTCCAGGATCTCACGCACATCCCTGACGAAGCTCCCGGAGCCCACCTGGACGGCCGTGGCCCCGGCGAGCATGAACTCGGCTACGTCGGTGCCGCTCACGACGCCGCCGCAGCCGATGACCGGGACCTCCACGGTGCGGGAGACCTGGTGGACGCAGCGGAGCGCCACGGGCTTTATCGCGGGTCCGGAGAGTCCTCCCGCGAGGAAGACCCGCCGCGTGCGGGCGTCCACCGCGAGCGCCGGGATGGTGTTTATGAGGGTCAGGGCGTCGGCCCCGGCGCGCCCGGCTGCTAAAGAGTTTTCCAGGACCCGCTCGCTCGCGAGCTTGGCGAAGAGGGGTTTCTGCGGCATAGCCTCCCGGCAGGCCGAGACCACCTCCTCGACGGAGGGGGGATGCGAGCAGAAAGTCTCTTCTCCCCTCTCGGTGTTGGGGCAGGAGAGGTTCAGCTCCACGGCGGCCACCCGTTCGTCACCCGCGAGCCTCCGGCACACCCGGGCGAACTCCCCGGGCGTCTCCCCCGCGACCGAGACGAAGACGGGGAGCCCGACGTCGTAGAGGTCGAGCTCCGAGAGGAAGGCGTCCAGCCCGGGGTTCTCGAGCCCGATCGAGTTGATCATGCCGGATGGAGCCTCGGCTATCCGGGGAGGAGGGTTGCCCGGGCGCGGCTCGAGCGTCACCGTCTTCGGCAGCACGGCTCCGAACGCCCCCGCGATCTCCGGCAGCTCCTCTCTGGAAAGCGTGCCCGCCGCCGGGACGAGCGGGGTGCGCAGCCGGAAGCCGCACAGCTCGACCTCGAGGGTTTCCCTCACCACGCGATCTCCTCTGCGGCGAAGACCGGCCCCTCCGCACAGGCCCGGGCGTAGGAGAGGCCGCCCGGGCGGCGAACCGGGACGGCGCAGCCCCGGCAGGCGCCGGTGCCGCAGGCCATCCGCTCGCGCACGGCGAGGTACGCGGGGACGCCGGCTCCGGCCACCGCCCGCAGGGTGGCCGCCGGGCCGCTGGCGTAGAGCGCGCGGTAGCGCGAGAGGTTCCCGATGGCCCCGAGCAGGGCGGCCGGGGGATCATCGGGCCCGGTCGGTACGAGCTCCGCCCCCGGGAACAGGCCGCGCAGCCCCTCCACGTAGGCCTCTGGAGCACCAGCCGGCACTTCCAGGAAGACCTCGTGCTCCACACCCAGCTCCTCCAGGCGCCGGGCGAGGAACCCGAGCGGAGAGACCCACACCCCCCCGCCGACGAGCGCGACCGGCCCCGCCTCCGGGAGCGGGTAGCCGCGCCCGAGCGGCCCACCGAGGAGCAGATCCCCCTCTTCGCGGGCGAGAAGTTCGGTGCCCCGGCCGCGGACCTCGAACAAAAGAGAGACAACGTCCCCCTCGAAGTCGTGGACGAAGAAGGGTCGTGAGAGGAAGGGGTCGTAAGAAAGGGTGCTCCCCCCGGGACGGACCATCAGGAACTGCCCGGGCGAGGGCTCTTCGCCCCGCCAGCGACACCGGAGCAGCCGGTGGGAGCCCAGGCTCTCGCGAGAGACGATCTCCGCCTCGCGCAGCCTCACGCCCTGGCGGGATACAAACCCTGCAGCGCGCGCACGCTGCGGGTCTTGCCCCGGATCTTCGACTCTATCCCCTGCACCGCCGCGGCAGCCGCCGAGAGCGTGGTTATGCACGGCACCCCGTGCATGAGCGCCCCGCGCCTTATCGCGTAGCCGTCGGTGCGCTCCCGACGCCCCCGCCCGCCGGGGGTGTTCACGATCAGGTCCACCTCCCCCGCCTCGATGAGCGCGAGCACGTCCTTCCCCGGCTCCCCGATCTTGGGCACCACCCCGACGGAGAGGCCGTTGCTGCGCAATACCTCCGCGGTCCCCTCGCTCGCCAGGATCTCGAACCCCAGGTCGGCGAACGCCCGCGCCAGCAGGACCACGGCCCGCTTGTCCCGGTCGTTGACCGAGACGTAGACCCTACCGGAGACCGGCAGCGGCTGCCCTGCCGCGGAGAGGGCCCTGGCGAACGCCCCGCCGAAGGTCTCGTCTATGCCCATCGTCTCCCCGGTCGAGCGCATCTCGGGGCCGAGCAGCGGGTCCACGTCCGCAAACCGCTCGAACGGCAGAACCGGCGCCTTGACCGAGAAGTGCTCCGGACGGTTCCCCTCGAGCCGCATCTCCGCGAGCTTCTCGCCGAGCAGGACGCGGGTGGCGATCTTGGCGAGCGGCACCCCGGTCGCCTTGGAGACGAACGGGACCGTGCGCGAGGCGCGCGGGTTGCACTCGATGACGAGCACCTCCTCGCCCCGCACGACGTACTGCACGTTCATCAGGCCGACAACGCCGAGCGCGAGCGCCAGGCTCCTGGTGTACTCTTCGATCTTCGCCACGACCGGACGCGGCAGCGTGATCGGGGGTATGACGCACGAGGAATCCCCGGAGTGGACGCCGGCCTCCTCGATGTGCTCCATGATCCCACCGATGTAGACCCGCTCCCCGTCGCACACCGCGTCCACGTCCACCTCGACGTGGTCCTCCATGAAGCGGTCGATGAGGGTCGGGTGCTCGGGCGTGGCACCGGCCTCCGACTCCAGGTAGCGGTCCAGTTCTTCTTCGGTGTAGACGATCTCCATCCGGCGCCCCCCGAGCACGTAGGAGGGCCGGACGACGACCGGGTAGCCCACCTCGCGCGCGACCGCCCGGGCCTCCTCGGCGCTCCGGGCCGCACCGAAGCGGGGGTGCGGCATCCCAAGCTCCTCCAGGAGCCGTCCGAAACGGGAGCGGTCCTCGGCGAGGTCTATCGCCTCGGAGGGGGTGCCAAGGATCCTCACGCCCTCCTGCTCGAGCTCCCGCGCGAGCTTCAGGGGGCTCTGCCCGCCGAACTGCAGGATGACCCCCTCCGGCCTCTCCCTCCGGATGACCTCGAGCACGTGCTCGGCGTCGAGCGGCTCGAAGTAGAGCCGGGTCGAGGTGTCGTAGTCGGTCGAGACGGTCTCGGGGTTGGAGTTGACCATCACCGCGTCGTAGCCGCTCTCCTTTATCGCGTAGCTGGCGTGCACGCAGGCGTAGTCGAACTCGACCCCCTGCCCGATCCTGTTCGGTCCGCTCCCGAGCACCACGATCGAACGGTTCTCCCCCCGCTCGACCTCGTCCTCCTCCTCGTAGGTGGAGTAGTAGTACGGCGTGCGGGCCGGAAACTCGGCGGCGCAGGTGTCGACCGCCTTGTAGGTCGGCCGGATGCCGAGCATCCTCCTGACGCCCCGGATCACGTCGGTCCGGGTCCCGGCCGCCGCGGCTATCGCCGCATCGGAGAGCCCGACCCGCTTAGCCTCGAGCAGCTCCCCGGGCTGCATCTCGGGCTGCACCGCCCCCTCGGCGGCGACGATCCGGGCGACCGAGGCGATGAAGAACGGGTCGATCCTGGTCCTGCGGTATATCTCGGGGATGTCCATCCCGGCCCGAAGCGCCTCGAAGATGGCGAAGATGCGGTACGGGTTCGGCTCGTCGAGCTCGGCTTTCACGTCCTGCGGCTCGACCTCGAGCGACGCCATCGCCTTAAGGAGGCTCTCGGTGAACGTCCTGCCGACCGCCATCACCTCCCCGACCGAATGCATCCGGGTCGTCAGCCGCGGCGCCGCCCCGGGGAACTTCTCGAACGCGAAGCGCGGGATCTTGGTTACCACATAGTCGAGCGCCGGCTCGAAGGAGGCCGGGGTCACCCCCGTGATGTCGTTCGGGATCTCATCCAGCCTCAGCCCGCAAGCGAGCTTGGCCGCGATCTTCGCGATCGGAAAACCCGTCGCCTTGCTCGCCAGCGCACTCGAACGCGAAACGCGCGGGTTCATCTCGATCACGTAGAAGTCGTCGCTCCCCGGATCGACCGCGAACTGGATGTTCGATCCCCCCGTCTGTACCCCGATCTCCCGTATTATGCGTATAGCTGCGGTGCGGAGGGCCTGGTACTGCCTGTCGGAGAGGGTCTGGGCGGGGGCGACGGTGATGGAGTCGCCGGTGTGGACGCCCATGGGGTCGACGTTCTCTATGGAGCAGATGATGACGACGTTGTCGTCGAGGTCGCGCATGACCTCGAGCTCGAACTCCTTCCAGCCGGCGATGCTGCGCTCGACGAGGACGCTGTGGACGGGGCTTGCGGCGAGCCCTTCGGCGACCGAGCGCCGGAGCCCCTCGAGGGTGGTCGCCATCGAGCCGCCCTTGCCGCCCAGGGTGAAGCTGGGGCGGATGATGAGGGGCAGTCCGATCTTCTCGGCGAGCTCCTCGGCCTCGGCGACGCTCTTCACGGTCCTGCTCTCGGGGACCTTGAGGCCGATACGCTCCATCGCGTCGTGGAAGAGCTTGCGGTCCTCGGCCTTGCGGATCGAGGCGACCGACGCCCCGAGCAGCTCCACGCCGAGCTCGTCGAGGACGCCCGCCTCGTAGAGCTCGACGGAGATGTTGAGGGCGGTCTGGCCGCCCAGGGTCGGGAGCAGGGCGTCGGGCCGCTCGCGGCGCAGGATCTCCGCGACCGTCTCCGCGTCGAGCGGCTCGATGTAGGTGGTATCGGCCACCTCGGGGTCGGTCATGATCGTCGCCGGGTTCGAGTTGACCAGGATGACCCGGTAGCCCTCGTCGCGCAGCGCGCGGCAGGCCTGGGTGCCCGAGTAGTCGAACTCGGCGGCCTGCCCGATCACGATCGGCCCGGAGCCGATGATGAGTATGCTCTCTATGTCCTCGCGCCGGGGCATGCTAGGCCACCACCTTTCCGCCGGAGGCCGCCGCGACGAACTCGTCGAAGAGGTAGCCCGAGTCGCGCGGTCCGGGGCTCGACTCGGGGTGGTACTGCACGCTCCAGGCGCCCGCGGCGTCGCAGCGGAGCCCCTCGACCGTGCCGTCGTAGAGGTTGCGGTGGGTGAGCGCGACGCCCTCGGGCATCGTCTCCTCCCGGATCGCGAAGCCGTGGTTCTGCGAGGTGATCTCGATGCGCCCGGTCGAAAGGTTCCTCACCGGGTGGTTCGCCCCGTGGTGCCCGAAGGGCATCTTGTACGTCTCGCAGCCGAGCGCGAGCCCGAGGAGCTGGTGCCCCAGGCAGATCCCGAAGACCGGTAGCTCACCGAGCAGCGGTTTGAGGCGCTCTATCGCCGCCTCGAGCGCCGCCGGGTCGCCGGGGCCGTTGGAGAGGAAGAGCCCGTCGGGAGAGGAGGCGAGGATCTCCTGCGGGGGCGTGGCGCCGGGCAGGGCGAGCACCGAGGCGCCGCGGCTCCTGAGCTCGCGGTAGATCGAACCCTTCACCCCGTAGTCGAGCGCGGCGATGCGGCAGCGCTCCTCGCCGATGGCGGGCAGCAGCGTGGGCTCGGTGAGCTGGGCGCTCGAAGAGGCGAGGTCGAGCCCGACCATCTGCGGGTGGGAGCGGGCCCTCTCCCTGAGGGCCTGGACGTCGTCGGTCTCGGTCGAGATCACGCCGCGCATCGCACCCGCCGTGCGGATGTGGCGGGTGAGCGCGCGGGTGTCTATGCCCTCTACCCCGATCACCCCGGCCTCATCGAGCATCTCCGCGAGCGAGCGCTCGCTTGCCCAGTTGCTGTGGTAGGGGGTGTACTCGCGCACCAAAACGCCCGCGGCCTGCACCCGTCTGGATTCCTCGTCGCCGGGGATGACGCCGTAGTTACCGATCAGGGGATAGGTGAACAGCACGATCTGACCCCGGTAGGAGGGGTCTGTGATCGTCTCCTGGTAGCCGACCATGCTCGTCGTGAAGACCACCTCGCCGGCCGTCTCGCCCTCGCCGGCGAAACTCCACCCCCGGAAGGCCGTCCCGTCCTCCAGGACGACCAGGGCCTTGTTACGTCCGTACTCCAAGCTTCGCTCCCATCCTGTCGTGTACGAGCTCTCCTCCGACTATGGTACCCACGATCCTGCCCCTCATCCTCCTCCCCAGGTAGGGGCTGTTGTGCGAGCGGCTCGAGAGGCTCTCCCGCTCCACGGTCCACTCCTCCTCGAGGTCGGCGAGCGCGATGTCCGCCGGGGCCCCCACGGCGAGGCTCCCGAGCCCCCCGACCCATCGCCCCGGCGCGCAGCTCATCGCTTCGACGAGGCGGGAGAGCGGGAGAGATTCCCCCAGCACCAGCTCCGTGTAGAGGGCGGCGAAGGCCGTCTCGTGCCCGAGGAAACCCGGGGCGGCCTCCTGCAGCGGGAGCTCCTTCCTCTGCGCCGCGTGCGGGGCGTGGTCGGTCGCGACGAAGTCGAGCGTCCCGTCGCGCAGCGCTTCGATCACCCCCCGGCGGTCCCCCTCGGGCCTGAGGGGCGGGTTGACCCGGTAGAGCCCCTCGAGCGTGCGCACCAGGTCGTCGGTCAGGGTCAGGTGGTGCGGGGTGGTATCCGCGGTGACGCCGGCGCGCCCCTTGAAGAAACCGACGAGCGCGGCCGAGAGCGCGGTCGAGACGTGGGTTATGTGCACCCTCGCCCCGGTCTCGGCGGCGAGGACGAGCGCCGCCGCCGTGGCGGCGTCCTCGGCGCTCGCGGGCGTCGCCGGAACCCCGGCGAGCGCCGCCGCGACCCCGTCGTGCACCACGCCTTTCGCGAGCGAGCGGTCCTCGCAGTGCAGCAGGACCGCGAGCCCCGCCGAGCGGGCGTAGAGCATCCCGCTCCTCAAGACGTCGGCGTTCTGCGTGCCGGGCCCATCGTCCGAGACGCACAGCGCCCCCGCTTCCTTCAGCAGGCGCATCTCGGTGAGCTCGCTCCCGGCGAGCCCGGCGTGCAGCGCCGCGGCGACGTACGCCCGCACCCTCGACTCCCGCTCCGCCCGCCGCACGAGGCCCGAGACGAGCGCGGGTCTGTCCAGCACCGGGTCGGTGTTCGGCATCATCACCACGCCCGTGAACCCGCCCGCCGCGGCCGCCGCCGAACCGCTCTCGAGGTCCTCCTCCTCTTCGCGCCCCGGCGTCCGCCAGTGGGCGTGCACGTCGACGAAGCCGGGAAAGAGGTGCAGCCCGGAGGCATCCAGCTCACGCACCCCGTGCAGATCCTCCCCCACCTCGGCCACGCGCCCGCCGCTGATGCGCACGTCCATCACCCCGTCGAGTCCGGAGGAGGGGTCGAGGACGTGCGCCCCGCGGATGACGAGCTCGCGGTCCGCTCCGCTGCGCGTGCTCACGCCGCCGCCCTCTCGACGGAACCCGTGGCGAGCGCGAGCACGGCGGTACGCACCGCGATCCCGGCGGATACCTGATCGGGTATGAGCGAGCTACTGTCGAGGACGACGTCCGAGGCGATCTCGACGCCCCGGTTCACCGGCCCCGGGTGCATCACCCGCACGCCGGGCCGCAGGTGGCGCCGCCCGACCCCGTAGTAGCGGGCGTACTCGGCGACCGAGGGGACGAGCGCGCCGCTCATCCTCTCCTTCTGCAGCCGGAGCATGTAGAGCACCTCCGCCCCCCACTCGAGCGCCTCGTCGACCGAGCCGAGGACCGGAAGCCCCCACACGTCCGCCTCGCGCGGCAGGAGGGTGGCAGGAGCCACGAGCGAGACCTCGATCCCCGCCGTCCCGAAGGCCGGGATCACGCTGCGCGCCACCCGGCTGTGCAGGATGTCCCCGACGATCGCCGCCCGCCGACCGGCGAGCTCCTCGAATCCGCCGAGGGATTTGCCGAGGGCGTAGAGGTCGAGGAGCGCCTGCGTGGGGTGCTGCCCGCAGCCGTCCCCGGCGTTTACCACCGCGGCGGAGGTGTGCCTCGAGGCGAGAGAGGCCGCCCCGGCCGCCGGGTGCCGGATGATGAGCGCGTCCATCCCGAGCCGGTCCAGGGTCACCACCGTGTCCACCAGCGACTCGCCCTTCGAGATCGAGGAGGTCCCCGACGAGAGTGAGACCACGTCGGCCCCGGCCCGCCGCGCCGCGAGCTCGAAGGAGGCAGCGGTCCTCGTCGAGGGCTCGAAGAAGGCGAGGCAGACCGTCCTGCCCTCGAGCAGGCGGCCGAGGCGCCCCTCCTCCTGATCTCGCGCGAGCTCCATCACCTCGAGGAGCTCCTCCCTCCCGACGTTCTCCAGCGAGATGAAGTCCTTAGCGCTCAATGGTGATCACCCCATCCTCCCCGTCGGTCTCGACCAGCCTCACCCGCACCCGCTCGTCGAGCGAGGTCGGGACGTTCTTGCCCACGTAGTCCGCCCGGATCGGGAGCTCCCGGTGCCCGCGGTCGATAAGGATCGCGAGCTGTATCGCCGCCGGGCGACCCCGCTCGAGCAAAGCGTCCATCGCCGCCCGCGCCGTCCGGCCGGTGAAGAGTACGTCATCGACCAGGATGACGATCCGGCCCTCGACCTCGAACGGGATGCGGCTGCCCCTGACCTCGGGTTCATCATCCGTCAGGTCGTCGCGGTGCAGCGTGATGTCCAGAGATCCCACCGGGACCTCGATCCCTTCGAAGCGGCGGATGTTCTCCGAGATCCTGTGCGCCAGCGGCACCCCGCGCGTCAGTATGCCGACGAGCGCGAGGTCGTCGAGCCGGGATGCGTTTCTCTCCAGGATCTCGTGCGAGATGCGCCTCAGAGAGCGGGCGAGGACGTCCGGGGAGAGTATCTCCGCGCGCACCCTTTCATTGGTGCCTGAGACACCCAAAAGATCACCTCCTTCGCGCCTCACGGGACGCCGTTAAAGGATGGCCAGTGCTTCTGGCCAAGTTACCAGAGGTCGAAGGATGAATCAAGCGCGTGCGCGGCCTCGCGCAATTCCTCCGGGATCGGCGAGCGGAACTCCATCCTCTCCCCGGTGACCGGGTGCTCGAAGGCGAGGTACTCGGCGTGCAGCCAGAGCCTCCTGCCAGGGACGGGTTTGCCGTAGAGCGGGTCGGCGTAGACCGGGTAGCCTATGGCGGCGAGGTGCACCCGGATCTGGTGCGTCCTCCCCGTCTCCAGGCGCACCCCGAGCATCGTGTGCCCGGCGGCCTCCCGCAGCACCTCGAAGTGGGTGACGGCGGGCCTCCCCACCCCGGCGGCCATCAGCGCCGGGCGCTCCGGGTCGCGCCCGACCGGGGAGTCTATCGTGCCGGTCTCGGGCAGCCCCTCCCCCACGACGAGCGCCCGGTAGATCCTCCGCACCCGCCGGGCGGCCATCATCTCCACGAGCCGCGAGTAGGCGGGCTCTCCCTTCGCCAGGATCATGAGCCCCGAGGTGTCCCGGTCCAGCCGGTGGACGATCCCCGGCCTCTGCGGGTCGTCCCCGCCCGCGATGCCCCGGTCCAGGAGCGCGTTCACGAGCGTCCCGGAGGGGTTGCCCGCGCCCGGATGCACCACGAGCCCGGCGGGCTTGTCCACGACCAGCAGGTGATCGTCCTCGTGGACGACGGGGACGGGGATCTCCTCGGGCGAGGGAACCGTCTCGGGGAGGCGGGCCTCCACGCGCTCACCGCCGCGCACCCGGTAGGAGGGCGTGGAAGGGGCGCCGTCCACCAGGAGCTCTCCGTCGCGGATCATACGCTGCACGGCGCTGCGGCTGATCCCGAGGCGCTCCGCGGCGAGCCTGTCGAGCCGCTCGCCCTCGTCCCCGGGGGAGATCTCGAACCGCCCGGTGCTCACCCGCCGCGCAGGTACTCGTCGAAGGCCCCGGCGACGCCCTCCGGCTCCACACCCTTCAGGAAGAGCACCTTCTCACGAGCCGAAGAACCGCGCACCAGCTCCACGTCGGAGGGCTTCATCCCGAGCAGGCCGGCGACGAATTGGCGCAATTCGGCGTTGGCCCGGCCCTGTGTGGGCGGGGCGCCCACCCGGACCTTGAGCGCATTCCCGCCGTAGCTTCCCGCGATCCGGCTGCGCCCGCTCCCCGGCGAGACGTGCACCCTCAGCAGCGTCCCACCGTCGCCGGCCTCCAGGAGGAACCCCTCATCCACGCCCGGAGGCCGCCTCCTCCCCTTCGCCGGCCTGCGGCGGATCTCCTTCCTCCCGCCCCTCCAGCACCCGCGTCTCCTCTTCCGCCGGGCGGGCCTCCTCATCTGGAGGCTCTTCCTCCTGCAGGGCGCGCACGGCGTGCAGGTCGAGCCGCTCCCTGAGCGACGCCTCGATCTCCCTGGCCGAGGCCACCTCCGCCCCCTCCATCACCCGCAGGTAGCCGCTGAGCAGCTCCCTGAAATCCGAGGCGAACCGTTCCTTCGCCGCCTTGAGTGCCTCGTAGGAGGAGCGTGCCTGCTCGATACGCGCGGAGGCGTCGGAGAGCATCTGGGAGGCCTTCGTCCGCGCCTCCCGCACGATGAGCTCCGCCTCGCGGTTGGCGTTCAGCCGGAGTCCCTCGGCCTCCCTCTTCGCGCTCTCGCGCACGTCCTCGGCCGCCTTCTCCGCCTGAACCAGAGCCTCGCGGATCGAAGACTCGAGCTCCTCGAACTGCTCCAGGCGCTCCCTTACGCTCGAGATCTCCTCGTTTATCTTGATGTTCTCGGTGTAGATGCGCTCGAACTCGTCGGCGACGGTCTCAAGGAAGTCCTCCACCTGGGCGGTGTCGTACCCCCGGAAGCTGCGGCCGAACTCCTTGTTTCGGATATCGAGCGGCTTGATGCTCATGACTCATCACCCCGTCACAGGTCGGATGAAGTTCGCGATGATCGAGAGCAGTAGACTACGCGCTATCGAGAGCCCGATCAAGGCTATGATCGGCGAGAGGTCGAGCGCGATTCCACCGAACTGCAACGCGGGTATCGCCCGCCTTATGGGAGAGAGGATCGGCCGCACCACGCTGCCGACGATGTCGTAGAGCGCCTGCAGGAAGCTGTTCGAGGGATACCCCGGGAACCAGCTCAAGAGCACGTTTATCAGGATGAAGGCGAACAGGATGTAGTAGAAGTAGACGACCACGCCCGCGAGAAGCCGGGCCACGCTGAAGCCGAACGACTGCAGGAGAAGGGCCACCGCTACTTACCGCCCAGCCCGCGCGCCCGCTCGGCCGCGGCGTTGACCCCGTCGTAGACGGCGCCGACGAAACCGGCCTTCTCCATCGCGACGAACGCCGCGGCGGTCGTCCCCCCCGGCGTCATCACCTCGTCGCGCACCTGATGCGGGCTCTGCTCCTTGAGCAGGACCGCCGTTCCCTGCAGCGTGGCGTTCACCAGCCGACGGGCCACCTCGCGCGGGATGCCCTCGCGTACACCGGCCTGGATCAGGGCGTCGGCGAACAACGCCACGTAGGCCGGCCCCGAGCCGTGCAGCGCCGTCGCCGCGTCGAAGAGGCGCTCGGGCAGCTCGATCACGTCCCCCACGTGCCGGAAGATCGCCATGACCTCCGGCAGCAGGCGCCTCCCCGGCTCGTTCGACGTGACCACGGCCGACCCCAACCCGACCGAGGCGCACACGTTCGGCATCACCCGCAACACCGCCGTCCCCGGAGGCAGCCCATCCTCGATCGACGCGATGGATACACCGGCGGCCACGCTGGTCACGGCCTTCTCCGTCCCCTCCACCGCCGGGTAGATCTCGTGCAGCACCCCGGCGACGTCCCAGGGCTTGACCGCCACGATGATTATCTCGCATCCTTCGGCGAGCTCCGCGTTGGAGGATGCCGCACCGACGCCGTAGGACCTCTCGTACTCGGCGAGCCTCTCGGGGTGGGTGTCGCTCACCGAAAGCTCGTAGTCCCCCGATGCGGCGAGCCGTACCAGGAGCGAGCCCCCGATCTTGCCGGCTCCGATTATCCCGACCCGCCTCTTGCGGCCCGTCCCTTCCATGCTCAGAGCTGGTTGAAGAAAGCCCGCTCGGCGAGGCGCTTGCGCTCCTCGGCGGAGACCTCGACGTTGCGCGGCGTCAGCAGGAAGACCCGGCTGGCCACCGTCTGGATCTGACCCTCCAGCGCGTACGTGAGCCCGGAGCAGAAGTCGACCATCCGCCGCGAGAGGTCGGAGTCCACGTTCTGCAGGTTGAGGATCACCGGCTGCTGGCGCTTGAAGCGGTCCGCCAGATCCTGCGCGTCGTTGAAGCTCGTGGGCTCGACCACGCTCACCCGCGTCGGGCGCTGGTCGGGGACGGCCCGCAGGCGCGCCGGGGCACCCCCGGAGGATCGCTCCCGGCTCTCGCCGAAGATGTCCCCGAGCGAGGAGCCCCCGTAGGAGGAGGACGGGGAGCGCTCGGAGCGCCCGAGCCTTCTGACGGTCGGCTCGGGTTCTATCTCCCGCTGGCGCGCGGACTCCCCCCTGGCCCGCACGCCCTCTTCCTCTTCCTCGAGGTAGTAGTCCTCCTCGTCCACCCCGAAGCCGAACCACGCCGCCATGCGTCCGAAGCTGTCCTTAACTCCCATCTCGCCTCCTCAAAGGGCTCAACCCTCCCGTATCAGCGTGCGCCCTATCCTCACTATGGTGGCACCTTCCTCGACGGCGACCGTGTAATCGTTGCTCATCCCCATCGAGAGCTCCGAAAGGTCGAAGCATCCGCGCCAGGATTCCCTGAGACGATCGCGAATGGCTCTTAACCTCGCGAAAACATAGCGCACATCTTCTGCATCTTCAACCAGCGGGGCCATCGTCATGAACCCGCGCACGGAGACCTTCCCCCCGGTCGCGGCGGCCGCCTCGAGGAGCCTCTCCACCTCGCCCTCCGGCACGCCGTATTTGGACTCCTCCCCGCTGACGTTGACCTGCAGGAGCACGGGCACCCCTCCACCCTCCGGGGCGCGCTTCGCGAGCTCCTCGACGAGCCGCACGGAGTCTACCGAGTGTATTAGGCTGACCCTGCGCACCACCTCCCTAACCTTGCGCCGCTGGAGGTGCCCGATGAAGTGCCACTCGAAGGTCTCGCCGAAGATCTCCTGCTTGCGCACGAGATCCTGCAGCCGGTTCTCCCCGACCAGGCGCGCCCCGGCCCCGGCGAGCGCGGACATCTGCTCGGGCTCGAAGTATTTCGTCGCGACGAGCACCCGCACCTCTTCCCCGGTGCGGCCGCCGCGCTCGAGGGCGCGCGCCACGTTTCGCTCGACCTCCTCTAGGTTCTCGCGTATGGTGCGCGAGGAGACCCGCATCAGAGCCTCATCACCGCCGCCAGGTTCCTGCCAGTCTTCGGCTTCTCTTTGCGGTTGGAGAAGAAGAGGTCGGGCGTGCACCCCGTGCACACCCCGAGGTCGCACACGTCCTCCACCCCGGCATCCTCGAGGTCCTGCCGTATCGCCTCCGGGAGCGAGAGCATCCGACCGGTGACGACCTCCTCCCCGAACTTCTCCGCGAAGCGTCCGGCGAGCCCGGGCGAGACCTCGTAGCAGCAGCGCCGGATGCAGGGCCCTATGTACGCGAGGCGGGGGCGGGAGCGCATGCTCCGGACGGTCTTCCCGGAGATGCCGGCGAGCGTCCCCCGCCAGCCGGAGTGGACGATCGCGACCTGCTCCTCGCCCACGAGCACGACCGGCACGCAGTCGGCCACGGTGACGGTGAGCGCGAGCCCCCGCTCCCGGCTCACGAGGGCGTCGGCCTCCCCGGCGAAGCCGCCCTCGGAGACCTCGACCACCGTGTCTCCGGCGACCTGGGCGGCCCAGGCCCTCGGAGCGTCCCCGAGCGCCCGGGAGACCAGGCGCAGGTTCTGCGCGACGGCCTTCTCGTCGTCCCCGACCGCCCTGGAGACGTTCAGGCTCGCGTAGGGTGGAGCCGAGACGCCCCCACGCCGGGTGAAGAACCACACCCGCACGCCCTCGGGCTGAGGCTCGGGGGCGAGGTAGACGGCCCCGCCGGGGGCGGTGTGGAGGCCGCTAGCGGCGGCGCAGGAACGCGGGGATGTCAAGGGAGTCCTCGTCGCCGTCGGCCTCGGAGGAGGCTCCGCTCTCCCGCGGCTCGAACGCCGGCCGCTCGCGCCGCTGGTTGGCGAGACGCTCGTCGAAGCCGGTGGCGATGACCGTCACGCTCACCTTGTCGCCGAAGTTCTCGTCTACGACGGCCCCGAAGATCAGGTTCGCATCCTCGTGCGCCGCGCCGTGTACGATCTCGGCGGCCTCGTTGACCTCGAAGAGCCCGAGGTCCGGCCCGCCGGTGATGTTCAGGATGATCCCGGTCGCCCCCTCGATGCTCGCCTCGAGCAGCGGGCTCGAGATGGCCGCCTTAGCCGCCTCCACGCCGCGGTTCTCGCTGTTGGACTCCCCGATGCCCATCAGCGCGGACCCGGAGTTCTGCATGATCGTGCGCACGTCGGCGAAGTCGAGGTTTATGAGACCGGGCACGGTTATCAGGTCCGTTATCCCCTGCACGCCCTTGCGCAGCACGTCGTCGGCCATCTTGAAGGCGTCCATCATGCTGGTGCGCTTCTCGGCGACCTGCAGCAGGCGGTCGTTGGGGATGACGATCAGGGAATCGACGTTCTCCTTGAGGCGCTTTATCCCCTCCTCGGCGTAGGTCGAGCGCCGCCGCCCCTCGAAGGTGAACGGCCGGGTCACCACCCCGACCGTCAGCGCCCCGAGCTCGCGCGCTATCTTCGCGACGACCGGCGCGGCCCCGGTCCCCGTGCCCCCGCCCTTCCCGGCGGTGATGAAGACCATGTCCGCCCCTTTGAGCGCCTCCTCTATCTCCTGCTTGTTCTCTTCGGCGGCCTCCATCCCGATCTTCGGGTCCGCCCCGGCGCCGAGGCCCCGCGTGATCTTCTCCCCGATGTGGATCTTCTGGTCCGCGTCGCACATCTGCAGAGCCTGCGCGTCGGTGTTGACCGCGACGAACTCAACCCCCTGCAACCCGGAGTTGATCATGCGGTTGACAGCGTTGGTCCCGCCACCACCGATGCCCACGACCTTTATGACCGCCAGATAGTTCGTGCCCGCGTCTAACATCCGTGCTCTTCCTCCAACGCCTGTTCTCCCGAAGTTTCCTCTTGGCTACTCACTCGCCCCAAAACCAACTCTTGATAGCGGCCACAATGCTACCAAAACTGAATCTCGTTGCACCCTCACTCTCTGCTACAGGGTTATCGTCGGGCGGAGCGAAATCCAGAAGCCCTACGGCGGTCGAATACTGAGGTTTGCGTAGAGCTTTAGCGTTCTCCTCGAGCCTGCGAGGCGCGGCTCTGGAGGCGCGCATCCCCAGTATCTCCTCGCACACCTCGTCCATACCCTCGAGCAGGGATCCCCCGCCGGTGATGAAGACCCCACCGGGGAGGCTCCGCACGCCGGCCTCCCGCAGGGTCTCGCGGACGTACTCGAAGACCTCCCTGGCGCGGTACTCGAGTATCTCGCTCAGGAAGTGGGCGTTGTAATAACGGCCGCCGAGCCTGACGGCGGCGACGGGATCTATGGTGCGGGAGAGGACGGAGCCGTAGCGCACCTTGAGCCGCTCGGCGACCTCGAACGGCACCTTCATACCGTAGGCCACGTCCGAGGAGAAGCTCTCTCCGCCTATGGGGATGACCGCGGCGTGCACGAGTGCGCCGTCCTCGAAGACGGCCACGTCGGTGGTACCGCCACCGACGTCCAGGAGAACCGCGCCCCTGGAGCGGGCCCGTTCCGGCAGGCAGGCCCCGGCGGAGGCCAGAGGCTCCAGCACGACCCTCTGCGCCTCTACCCCGCAGTCCCCCACGGCGTAGAGTAGGTTCTGGATGCTGGTCATCGCGCCGCTGACGACGCTCGCGCGAAGCGTCACCCGGTGGGCGGCGAGCCCGATCGGGTGCCTGACTCCCTCGGAGCCGTCCAGGACGTACTCGCGGGGCACGACGTGGATGACCTGGCGACCTTCCCGGGCGGCGGCCAGCCTCACCTCCTCCTCGAGCCTCCGAAGGAAAGTCTCCGTAACGGTCAGGTCCCCCCCGCGGTTGAGCAACGTGGCCTCGAGCCGCGTGCATTCGATGTGACTGCCCGCGATCCCCACGACGACCTGCGAGCCGGCCGGGACGCCGCAGCGCTCCAGCGCCCGCGCCACGGTATCGGCGGCAGCGTCCCGGTCCACGACAACGCCTTTCCTGAGCCCGCGGCTCGGCGCCTCGCCCATCGAGGCGACCCCGGCGGGATCCTCCCCTCTGGCGGGCACCCCGGCGAGGGCTACCACTTTGGTCGTGCCAACGTCCAGCGCGTAGACCTGACGGCGCGGAGAGTCCGCGCCCCCACTACCCCCTGCCGGCATCTCCGGAGCTGCCGACCACCACGCGCTCCGGCGAGCGCAGATCGAAGACCTTCGCGGTGGGGTTGCGGCGCATGATCTCTTTCAGCGCCCGGGCCTGCGCGGTCGTCACCCTTCCGTAGAACACCACCTCACGCCCGGAGACCCGGGCGTGCACCCCTCCGGGGGTCACGCCTCCTATCTCCTGCACGCGCACACCGTTTCTCTCGAGCACCCTGACATTCTCCACCACCCTCCCGAGCTCGTAGTGGTCGAGGTTCACGGGGCTGAGCCGGGCGCCTCCCGACCCCGGCAGACGCGTACCGTCCTGCGCGACGAAGATCCTCCTTCCGGAGACGTTCGCGGCCAGGACGGCCCGCCGTTCCTCTACCTCAACCGTCACTATACCTGATCTCCAGTTACGGATCACCTTCACACCCTCGATCCATGGGTCAGTCTTGAGCCTGCGGATCAGAAGTCCGGAGTTGAGGGTGAGGAGGCTGGAATGGTCCGGAATCTGGGCCCGGACCTCGCCGTCGGACACCACGTGGTTGCCCGTGACCCGGACGCCCTTGACGGGGAAGAGCAGCCCGGAGACGATGTAGACGGTCGCGGCGGTCAGGGCTGCGACGGCGACCGAGACCGAGATCGCGCGCAGCAGCCGGGCCGGCGAAAAGCTCATCCCCCTCCCCTCAGAGTAGTGCGAGCAGCTCATCGCCGACCCTGGAGACGTCCCCGGCGCCGAGAGTGAGCACGGTATCCCCGCTCTCGCAGATCTCGCGCAGGACGCGGGGGATGACGTTGAGCTCCGGGAGGTAATAGACCTCGGGCCGGCGCGGTCCGTAGTCCGGAACGTCGCAGATCGCGTCGACGATCAGCTTCCCGTTCACGCCCGGCAGGGGCATCTCCCCGGCACCGTAGACCTCGGTGACGAGCACCGCGTCCGCCGCCGAGAAAGCTCCGCCGAACTCGCGGTAGAGCCGGCGGGTGCGCGAGTATCGGTGCGGCTGGAAGACCGCGATCACCCTACCTCCGGGCTCCAGCGTCGCCCGCGCCACCTCAAGGGTCGCGGCGAGCTCGGTCGGGTGGTGGGCGTAGTCGTCGACGACCCTGACGTTCGAGCGCACCCCCTTGAGCTGGAAGCGCCGCCGCACCCCGGAGAACGTCGCGAGGGCGCGGGCCGCCTCGTGGGCGTCGTGGCCGAGCCAGCGTGCCACCGCGGCCGCAGCGAGCGAGTTGAGCACGTTGTGCCTCCCGAAGACACCGAGCCTGACCTCGCCGAGTTCCTTCCCGTCCTCGAGCAGGACGTAGCGGTTCGGGCCGAGTATGCGCGCCCGCAGCTCCCCGCCGGAGATGCCGTAGGTGACCACCTCGCACGGAGCCCGGGAGGCGAGCTTCAGGCAGCGCTCGTCCTCGGCGCAGGTCACCAGCAGGCCGTCCTCCGGCAGCCTCCCGACGAAGCACGCGAAAGTCTCCAGGACGTCGTCGAGCGAGTGGTAGAAGTCCGGGTGGTCGAACTCGACGTTGGTCACCACGGCAGCCTCCGGGCTCAGGTAGAGCAGCGAGCGGTCGCTCTCATCCGCCTCGGCCACCACGAGCTCCCCGGTACCATCAAGGGCGTTGGAGCCGATGTCGTTGAGCTCCCCGCCGACGAGCGCCGTCGGGCTCTCCCCGAGAACCCTGAGAGCGTGGGCGATCATGCTCGTCGTGGTCGTCTTGCCGTGGGTCCCGGCGACCGCGATACCCCGTTTGCCCTCCAGTATCTTGGAGAGGGCCTGCGCCCGGGGGATGACGGAGATACCCCTCCTCCTCGCTTCGAGAACCTCCGGATTGGTCTCCGGGATCGCGGTGGAGACCACGACGACCTCCGCATCGCCGACGTTGGAGGCGTCGTGACCGATCACCACCGGCACCCCCACCTCGCGCAGCCGCCTCGTGTAGCTGGACTCCTTGAGGTCGGAGCCGGTCACATCGTGTCCTCTGGCGCGGAGGATCTGGGCAATGCCGCTCATCCCGGCCCCCCCGATCCCGACCATGTGTATCCTCAACGCTTCATCCTCCCCTGATCGTCCTTCCGCCAGGCCGCCTCGAGGAGGGCCGTGGCCACCTCCGCGGCGGCATCCGGCGTCGCCAGTTCCTTCATCCGGGCGGCGAGCTGCTCCCGGCGCCCCTTGTCGCCGAGCAACCCCTCGACCCTCTCCCGCAGCCTCCGGGCGTCGACCTCCCCGTCCAGCATCAGCTCGGCCGCCCCACGCCCGGTGAAGTAGCGGGCGTTGTGCAGCTGGTGGTCTTGGGCGGCGTAGGGGTAGGGGACGAGTATCGCCGCCCTCCCGGCCGCCGCCAGATCGAAGAGCGAGCCGGCGCCGGCTCTCGTGACCGCGAGCTCGCAGGCCGCGACGTAGCGCCACAGCTCGGGCTCGTACTCCAGGATGAGGTGCCGAGGGTTCTTCGTCGAGAGCCGGCCGTAGTCCCTCCTGCCCGCGACCTGCACCACCGTGTACGGGGTCTCGCCCGAGCCGAAGGCCTCCTGTGCGGCCAGGTTGATCCTGAGCGCCCCGCCGCTCCCGCCGAAGACGAGGACGACCGGCGGCTCGAGGCCGAGCTCCGCGAGCGCCCTCTCCCTGTCCGCCGCGAAGAACTCGCGCCGGGTCGGCATCCCCACCACGCGCGCCCCGCGCAGCACCCCGGCCGCCTCGGGGAAGGTCACGAACGTACCGGAGGCCACGCGGCTCGCCAGCCGGTTCACCCGGCCGGGCACCGAATTCTGCTCGTGCAGGAACGTCGGTATCCCGAGCGAGCGGGCCGCGGCCACCGCCGGCGCGCTCGCGTACCCACCGACCCCGAGCACCGCGCCGGGCTCGAAAGAGCGCATCAGACCGCGGCAGGCGAGCACGGCCCGGGCGAAGAGCGCCGCCGCCCGTCCCCGGGCGAAGACGCCGCCCGCCATCCCCCGCAGCAGCAGCGGGTGGAAGGGGTATCCCGCCCGGGGCACCAGATCCGCCTCTATCCCCGAGGAGGCGCCCACGAACTCAACCGTGGCCCTCCGCCCGGCGAGCTCCCCGGCCACGCACAGCGCGGGGATCGCGTGCCCGCCCGTTCCGCCGCCCGCTATCAGTATCCTCGCTGGTGCTCGCACCCGCATCGACCTCTCTCACTCGCTCGCTGTCCTCGGATATCCGGTAGAGGATACCGACGGCTGCAAAAGATACCATCAGGCTCGATCCGCCATAGCTCACGAACGGGAGCGTCATCCCGGCGAGCGGCAGCATACCGGTCGCGGCCCCGACGTTGAAGACCGCCTGCACGGTGAGCATCGTCGTGATCCCGGCCGCCACGCAGCGCGCGGCGATCGTGGGGGCATCGAGCGCGATTCTGTAGCCCGCGAGCGCCACGAAGACGAAAGCCGCGATGACGACGAGCATGCCTATCAGGCCGAGCTCCTCCCCGATGAGCGCGAAGACCATGTCCGTCCGTATCTCCGGGATGTAGGCCACCCGCTCCCCGGCGCCGGGTCCGGCCCCGAGTATGTTGCCACTCTTTATCGCCAGTATCGACTGCACGATCTGGTACCCCGACCCCTTGGCCGAGGACCACGGGTCGAGGAACGTCAGGAACCGTTGCCTGCGGTAGGGCTCGAGCAGCATGACCCCGACCAGCAGCACGGCCGACACCGCTCCCAGAGAGACCAGGCTCCGCGTGCGTACCTCGGAGGCGAGGAGCACCCCGCCGACCCCGGAGATGATCACGAGCGAGGTCCCGAAGTCCGGCTCGGCGACCACCAGCAGGAAGAGCAGCCCGACCGCCGCGAGCGCGCCGACCGGGAACCTCCCACCAGGCCGGTAGCGGGCGAGCGCGAAGCCCGCGACGAAGATGGCGGCCAGCTTGGCGAACTCCGAGGGCTGCAGGCTCAAAAATCCGAGGTCGAACCACCTCCTCGCCCCCCCGACCTCGGTCCCGACCCCCGGCACAAGGACCAGAAGCAGGGCCGCGAGCACGGCCAGGTAGAAGGCCGGGTAGACCCTGCGCCACGTGGTGTATCGGATCTTCCTGACTACCGCGAAGATGACGACCCCGAGCACGATGTGCGCCGCCCGTACGAGCAGGTAGTGCGCCCCGTAATCTCTATATGTGGCCGAGTAGACCATCACCGCCCCGAGCAGCGAGAGCCCGAGCGCGACGAGGAACAGATTGGCCCGAACGGATCCCCGCTGCAGCATCTAGCCGGCTTCCTCCCTCGCGAGCCGCGCGAAGAATTCCCCCCGCTCGGCGTATCCGGAGAACTCGTCGAAGCTCGCGCATCCGGGCGAGAGGAGCACCACGTCCCCGGCCCGGGCCTCCCGGCGCGCGGCTTCCACCGCCTGGGCCAGGTCGGGCACCAGCAACAGCCTCCCGTCCATCGCCGCCTCCCGCGCCAGATAACCTCGTATTTTGGGGCCCGCCTTCCCGAAACAGACCACCGTCCGGCACCGCCCGAGGTACGGCACGATCTCCTCGAAGCCGGTCTCCTTCTCCGAGCCTCCGAGCAGGAGCACCACCGGCCGGTCGAAGCTCTCCAGGGCGGCGGCGACCGAGGAGGGATTGGTCGCCTTCGAGTCGTCCACGTAGAGCACGCCCCCCCGTTCGGCGACGACCTGCATGCGGTGCGGCTTGAGCCGGTAGGAGACGAGGGCTGCGGCGATCCCGGCCCGGTCCGCGCCGAGCCTCTGCGCCAGGGCCGCCGCGAAGAGCGCGTTCTCCAGGTTGTGCCGGCCGGTGAAAGAGAGCCGCCCGGTCTCGACGAGACGCTCGCCGCGCAGAAGGAGCCACCCGTCGCGCACCTCCGTTCCCTCCTCCCCGACCACGAGAGTCTCGGCCGCGAGCGACGGCGCTGCCCCGCTCCCGACCGGGTCGCGGGCGCTCACGACCGCGAGATCCTCCGGCCGCTGCCCCGCGAAGATCCTGAGCTTGTCCCGGGCGTACTCCTCGAAGGAGGAGTGCCAGTCGAGGTGGTCCGGCCGCACGTTGAGGAGGGCGGCGGCCTCAAAACCGAACCCTTCGAGGTAGTGGAGCTGGAAGGAGGAGAGCTCGAGCAGCAGCACCCCCGCGCGCCGCGCCTCCTCGACGCAACCGCTGAGCGCCCGCCAGGAGTTGCCCGCCACGGCGTGATCCACGCCGGCCTCGCGCAGCATCGCGCCCGCCATGTCCACCACGGTTGTCTTGCCGTTGGTGCCCGTCACCGCCGCGATCCGCACCCCACCTCCGAGCATCCCGAGCGCGACCCCGACCTCGGGTACGATCTCCAGCCCCCTCTTTTCCGCAGCCGAGAGAACCGGGTCAGAGGGCGGCACGCCCGGGCTCACCACCACCCGCCCGACGCCCTCCAGGGCTTCGTCCGGGGAGACCCCGAGCCGTCCCTCGACCCCGAGCTCCCGCACGAGCCGGCGCAGCTCCGTGGAATCCGCCAGGTCCGCGGCGACGACCCCCATCCCGCTCTCATCGAGCAGCGCCCGGCACGCCGCGCGTCCCGACTCTCCGAGCCCGTAAACCAGTGTCTTCCCTGACTTCATGACCTCCTCACGCCGAGTTGTAGAGGGTGAAGTAGTAGAGGATGAACCCCGAGGCGGCGAAGGCCGCCTGCACGATCCAGAAACGCACCACGACCTTGTTCTCCTTCCACCCCGAGAGCTCGAAGTGGTGGTGGATCGGGGCCATCTTGAACACCCGCCGGCCGGTCATCTTGAAGACCGTGTACTGGATGATCACCGAGAGGGCCTCTATGACGAACAGCCCGCCCACCACCGGCAGGATCAGCTCGGTCTTGGTCAGGATGGCGGCCGCGGAGAGCACCCCACCGATGGCCAGAGACCCGGTATCCCCCATGAACACCTCCGCGGGGTGCGCGTTGTACCAGAGGAATCCGACCGCTGCCCCGGCCATCGCCCCGCAGATCACGGCCACGTCGTACTGCCGCTCGAGGAAGGCTATCCCGGTATAGGCGGTGAGCGCCAGCGTTCCGGTCCCGGCCGCGAGCCCGTCGAGCCCGTCGGTGAGGTTCACCGCGTTCGTCGTCCCGGCTATGACGAGCAGCGAGAACAAACAGAAGAACACCACTCCCAGTACCCCGGGACCGAGCATCAGGTTCCGGTCGAGCCCCGGCACCACGACCTCCTGCGTCATCCCGACGTAGTGCAGCGCCAGCACGTCCGCAACCACCACCGCCCCCACCTGCAAGAGGAACTTGTAGCGGGCGCTCAGCCCCTCGCTGCGCCGCTTGGAGATCTTCTGCCAGTCGTCGTAGAGCCCGATCCCGGCGGCCACCGCGATGATTATCAGCATCGCCACCGTCGTCCAGTTGAGCCGCGCCACGACCGCGAGCGCCCCCAGGAGCCCCAGCAGCATGACCACCCCGCCCATCGTCGGGGTGCCCGCCTTGATCAGGTGCGTCTGCGGACCCTCCTCGCGCACGAACTGGCCGAACTTCCGGCTCTGCAGAAACGCTATGAATTTGGAGCCGAGGCTGACCGTCACGAAGAATGCGACCCCGGCCCCCAGAATCACGCTAAACAACGGCCAGGCTCTCTCTCAGCCTGCGGGTCAGCGCGTCGAGCCCGACGCCGCGCGACCCCTTGACGACCACGTAATCCCCGTCCTCCAGGCGCTCCTCCAGCACCCCGTAAGCCTCTTCGACGTCCCCGCACGGGACGACCTCGCCGGAGAAACCCTCGGCGTACCAGCGCGCCTCGTCGCCGACGCAGACCAGAAGATCGAAGCCGAGCTCGTCCGCGAGGCGTCCGATCTCCCGGTGGTACTCCCGGGCCCAGAGACCGAGCTCGTACATCCCGCCGAGCACGGCGACGCATCTCCGCCCCTGCTCTCCGGCCTGCGACCTCGCGTAGCGCAGCACGGCCTGCATCGCCGCCGGAGAGGCGTTGTAGGTATCGTCGTAGAGCACTATGTCCCCCCGCAGGCGATAGACCTCCCCGCGCAGCCCGGTCCGCTTCACCCGCGAGAGCCCCGCCGCACACTCCTCCAGCGAGAGCCCCAGAGCGAGCGCCCCGCCCGTGGCGGCGAGCAGAGGCTGAACGAGGTGCGTCCCGAAGACGGGGCTGCACACCCGGACGCTCTGAGACCCCAGGTGCATCCTGAAACCGAGCCCCTCCGGCCCTTCCCTGACCTCCGAGGCCCAGAGGTCCACGCCTTCCTGCCGCTCCCGACCGAAGGTTATCCGGCGACGGAGGTTTCTTCCCTCGGCGATCGCCGCCGGGGGAACCCCCACCGGCGCGACCATCACCCCATCGTCGGGGAGCGAGCGCGCGAGCTCCCCCTTGCCCCGGGCGATGCCCTCGATGCTCCCGAAAGTGTCCAGGTGCACCGGGGCGATGGCGGTGAGAACACCCACCTGCGGGGGTGCGATCCGGCAGAGGTGGGCGATGTCACCCTCGTGCGTCGCCCCCATCTCGAGCACCATCACCTCCGAGCTCTCGTTCGCCGAGAGTACGGTGAGCGGCAGCCCGATCTCGTTGTTGTAGTTGCCGCCGGTGGCGGTAACGTGCCTGCCCGCCGTCCTCAGGATGGCGGCGAGCGCGTCCTTTGTCGTGGTCTTGCCGACGCTCCCGGTTATCCCGACGACGACCGGGGGCTCGGGCTCCCAGGTCTCGATGCTCCAGCGCGCCAGACGCTGCAGGGCGTCGAGCGGGTCGTCCACCACGAGCGTGGGCCCTTCGACCGGCCGGCTGGCGACCACCGCCACGGCCCCGCGCGCGAGGGCGTCCCCGGCGTACTCGGCGCCGTCCACGCGCCCCCTGAGCGCGAAGAAGAGCTCGTCTGGCCCCGCCCGGCGGGAATCGATGCACACGCCGCGCACCGTCCGTCCGACCCGTGCGCCCACCAGCCGGGCCCCGATCACCCGGGCCACCTCTTCGAGCGGCGTACCCCTCATGTCTGGCAAACCGCCCTCTTGTCGGGGGCCACGCCCGCGACCCGGGGGTCGGGCGGCACGTTGTAGTAGCTCAATGTGTAGCCCATGACATCCCTGAAGTACGGTGCCACGACCGTCTCCCCGTAGATATCCCCCTGTGGATCATCCACGATCATGAGCACCAGGTACCTGGGGTCGTCGGCTGGAGCGAACCCGATGAACGACGCGACGTAGTCCGTGCTCGAGTAGGCACCGGTCGCAGGATCGACCTTCTGTGCCGTACCGGTCTTCCCGGCGATCCTGTATCCCGGAATTCTGGCGCACACTCCTGTCCCCTTGTCGACGACGCTCTGCAGCATCCGGTTTACTATAGATGAGGTTCGGGGGCTTATCACCCTGGGTCCGGGCCTGGTGTCGTGTCCCTGCACCACGTGTGGGGTGACGAGCCGGCCGCCGTTGGCGATCGCCGCGTAGCCGGCGGCGAGCTGCAGCGGGGTGACAGTGAGCCCCTGGCCGAAGGGTATGTTGCCTATCGTCGTCCCGCTCCACTGCCGATACGGGGGCACGTACCCCGTCGCCTCACCGGCGAGGTCTATGCCGGTCTTCCTGCCGAACCCGAACCGCTCTATGTACTCGTAGAGCCGCCGCCCCCCGAGCCTCTCCGCGATCTTGGTCGCCCCCACATTGCTCGACTGCTGCAGTATCTTCGCCGGGGTCATCTGCTCCACAGGATGAGGCAGCGAATCATGCACCACGGCGCCGGGTATCTGGATCTGATCCGGCACCGTGAAGGTGGTTCGCGGGGTTATTACCCCCTCCTGCAGAGCGGCGGCGACCGTGAACGCCTTGAAGGTCGAGCCCGGTTCGTACGGATCGGTGAGCACCCGGTCGCGCTGGAGTGCGCCCGGCGCCTGGTCGTAGTGGTTGTCGTCGTAGCCGGGAACGTTGGCGAGGGCCAGGATGGAGCCGTCTCTCACGTTCATCACCAGCCCTTGGGCGCTCCTCGCGTGGAAGCGGCTCATCGACTCGGAGAGGGCCTTCTGCAGCTGTTGCTGCACCGCAGCGTTTATGGTCAGGCGCACGTCCTGCCCCCTCGAGAGCCTCCCGTCGTAGGTCGCCTCGACTCCACCGTAGGCCCGGCCGTAATCGCTGTAGTAGCCGAGCAGCTGGCTGGCGAGGTCCCCGTCGGGATAGACGCGCTTCGCGTCGGATATGGTGTATACGCCCTCTATACCGAGTGCACGCACCTTCCGCGCCACCCCGAGATCCACGTCCCGGGCGACCACACTGTAGCCGCTGAGCCGGCCGTCGGAGCCGCGCCTGGTGAGCAACCCCTCTATCTCTTTCGGGTTCATCCCCCCGCCGAGGACGCGCGAGAGCTCCTTTGTGGCCTTCTCCGGGTCCCTGACCTGATAGGGCGTGGCCACCACGTCGGCGGTCTTGACCGAGGTCGCGAGCTTCTGTCCCCCCATGCCGACGATGTCGCCACGCCCGGCGGCCACGTCCTGTACCACGCCCCCCGCCTGCTCGGAGGCGAGCGTCCTGTACGCCCCGGTCCCATCCAGGCTCAGGTAGGCAGCCCGTCCGCCCAGCAGGAGCCCCGCGACGGCAACCCCGGCCGCCACCGCCCGCAGGCGTGACCGGCCGGTCCCGGGACGCGCGCGGGATCGCCTCCCGCGCCTGGTTTTCATCCTCCGCCTATCTTCCTCCTCCGGCGTCCTTCTTCTGCTGGGCATTCTCCCCATCCTCCCCGTTCTTTCCTGTGACGTAGACCTTCATGTCGGTGCCGCCCGGGTCTCTCATCCCGAGCTCCGTGCGTGCCAGCGTGCGTATCCTCTGCGGCCGCGAAAGCCGGGCCACCCGGACGTCGAGCTTCTCCCCTTGAGCCTGCATCCGGGCCTGCTGCTGCCTGAGATCCTGCACCCGGACGTCCAGCCGGCTCAAGATGGTGTGTACGTAGACGTTGCCGAGCATCAGCAACACGGGAACGACGACGAGCGCGATGAACCTGCGACGCCGGATGGCGGCACGCCGGCGCATCTGCCGGCGGCGCCGGATCTCGCGCCGCCGGATCTCACGCTCCCGCTCGTCGCCCCTCTCCCAGATCTCCGGCGACCACGCACGCCCCCGGTTCTCCTGCGGGACGGCCACCTAAGCCTCACCCTCCCTCGGAGGCTCGGCGGTACGCACGGCGCTCCTGAGCCGGGCGGAGGCGCTGCGGGGGTTGCGCCCCACCTCCTCCCGCGAGGGACGCATCACCTTGGCCCGCCGGAACGTCGGACGGGCCCCGCAGACGCAGACCGGCAGCTCCGGGGGACAGGTGCACCTGCCCTCCCTCTCCCTTATGAACCGCTTGACGATCCGGTCCTCCCCGGAGTGGAAGGAGACGACCACGAGCCTCCCTCCCTCCCGGAGCAGACGCTCCGTGGCCTCGAGCGCGCGCCGGAGCCCGCCGGGCTCGTCGTTGACGTGCATCCTCACCGCCTGAAAGACGCGCTTGGCGGGATTGCCCCCCCGACGCCTCCAGCCGACCGCCGCCCTCACCGCCTCCGCGAGATCCGTCGTGGTCGAAAGCGGGCGCCGCGCGGCGATCTCCCGCGCGATGCGGTGGGCCTCGCCCGGCACGACGTCCCCGTGGCGCACGAGGACCCCCGCGATCTCTTCTTCGGAAGCCCCGTTCAGGAAGTCCGCCGCGGAGACACCAGAGGTCGGATCCATCCTCATGTCCAGCGGCCCCTCGCGCACGTAGCTGAAGCCCCGTCCGGGGTCGTCGACCTGGTGGCTCGAAAGCCCAAGGTCGAAGAGGACCGCGTCAACCCGCCAGCCCTCCTCGACCATCTCCCGCAGGACCTCGTCGTAGGGGCCGGGACGGAAGACGAAGCGCGCGTCGCGCACCAGTGCGGCCCGCCGCCCCGCCTCCGGATCCCGGTCCACCCCAACGACTCTCCCATCCTCCCCGAGCAGCTCCAGTATCCTGCGGGTGTGCCCCCCGCCGCCGAAGGTGGCGTCGACCACCGTCTCGGAGCCCCGGAGGTCGAGCGCCTCCATCACCTCCTCGAGCATCACCGGCGTGTGCGAGAGCGCCATCACGCCCCTACAGCTCCCTCCCGGCGAACTCCTCAACGATGTCCGCAAAGGTCTCGTCCGCACCCTCCACGTAACGGTTCCACTCCCTGGTGTCCCAGATCTCCAGCCGGTCGTCAACGCCGGTCAGCGTGACATCCCGCTCAAGCCCCGCATACCGCGCAAGCTTGGCCGGGATGAGGACCCGCCCCTGCCTGTCGAGCGTCGCCTCGAACGCCATCGAGAAAAACATCCTCGAAAGCTGGCGCCCACGCGCCGAGAGATCCGCATTGGCCTTTATGTTCGCCTTGAAGGCCGCCCACTCCTCGGGCGGGAACGCAAACAGGCACCGGTCCACACCCTTGGTGATCACGATACCACCCTCGAAGTAAGGCCGGAGCTTGGAAGGGAGGGTGAGCCGCCCCTTCTCATCCAGCGTGTGTTCGTACTCGCCAAGGAGAGCCAGGGCATCTCCCTCCCACTACGCTCCACTTTGACCCACGGCTGCGGTGATTCTTGCATATCACTCCACAAACCGCAATCCATAGGGGTCCAAAACCACTTCCAACACCATCTGGAGCCCATATTTCATCCTTTATCCCTCCCCCCCAGGGATATGGACCCCCTCCTAAAAAGATCGGAATCGGGATCTCATGGGCTGGAGAGAAAAATTTCCCATCGTGGGAGGCTGCCCAATATCTCTGGACGGTTGCAGGGATGGTCCCCAACATGTTGCGGAGAAGCGAATTGAATCTCTTGGAGGTATGGTGGGTGGGCCCACCAGGACTCGAACCTGGGACCGTCCGATTATGAGTCGGATGCTCTGACCAACTGAGCTATGGGCCCGCTGGGGGCTCCCCTGGCTGGACTCGAACCAGCAACCCTTCGGTTAACAGCCGAATGCTCTGCCAATTGAGCTACAGGGGAACGGCTTCTGCGGGGCGTAATTATACGGGCGGCTGGCATGGTGTTCAAGGAGAGGCAGGGAAGTCGCGCATCGCCTGCTCCAGTAGCCTGGCGCGGTCGTGCAGCCGGGCCTTGAGGTCGTAGTCGGTCGTCTCGCGCTTGCGGCGCCGGCAGCTGAGGACGCCGAGGCGCAGCCAGGACTCACGCACAGATTCTGGGGTGGGGAAGAGCCTCTGGCCGTAGCTGGCGAGTTCTCCGACGCTGTCCATCCTGTCTCTCAGGCGTTCGTCGGACAGTATATCGCCGGTCCCGGCACCAGCGAGCTCGGAGCAGACGGAGAAGATCTCCGCCTGTTCTGGATCGGGGAAGTCCTCCTTTCGCAGGAAGAAAGGCTCCGGCAGCACCGGCGAGATCACCCCCTCGCGCAGCAGGGGCGCGGTGAGATCGGGGCGGGTGATCATAAGCGCCAGCACCTCACGGCCCGCCTGCAGATAGGGGTCGTCGGGCGGCAAACCTCCGGATGCGACCCTTCCGGAACCATCCGGCATGAGCTTTCTTCCCTCCTGCAACAGCCGCGCCGGAACGCCGAGCGCCTCGGAGGCGATCCGGACCGCCTCCCTGTGCAGTACGGGATCCCTCACCCCCCTTATCAGAGCCCGTACCTCCGGCAGGGCGCGAGAACGGCTCGCGGCATCCGCCCCGAGGTACCGGTCGGCGATGCGTCGGATGCCGTACTCCATGACCGACACGGCGCCGGAGAGCATGGAGGAGAGCTCGGAGGCCGGGTGCGAGAGGACCCAGTCGGCCGGATCCTCTTCGAGCCGCAAAACCCTCAGGTCGAGCCCGAGCCGGGCGGAAGCAGCGGTGACCCGCTCGATGGCTCTCTCGCCCGCCACATCAGGATCGAAGAGCAGGTATATGGTGTCGGCGTGGGCGCTCAACGTCCTGAGATGAGCCTCGGTCATCGCCGTACCGAGCGTCGCCACAACGTTCTTCATCCCCCCCTGCGAGAGCAACAGGACGTCCGTATATCCCTCCACGACCACCGCCGACCGCTCCTCCCGCATCGCCCGCAGTGCCTGCGGCAGACCATAGAGAAGCTCCCGCTTGTTGAAGACCTCGGTCTCCGGCGTGTTCAGGTACTTCGGAGTCCCCTCCCCGGGCACCCGCGCCCCGAACCCCACGACCCTCCCCCGACGGTCCAGGAT